>JANYBR010000314.1 GCA_025360685.1 Pseudomonadota bacterium | reverse complement strand
GTCACGACGTTCATGGATGGTTCGTTGGCGCTTCAGACCAATGCGTCGTACCAGATGAACTATGCGGGCCAGATCGGCGCGACGTCCGTGTCGCTGCTCTCGCGGGCGCGGATCAAGTTCTAGCGTTCGGCTACAAGTTCTTTCGATCTCCTCTCTTAAATCACGTGGCCGGGTGTCGGCACGTTGTTACTACCGACCCCGGCCACCCGTCGCTAGCGTCAGCGTAGCGACCGGCGTCTTCACGCCGCCAATATGAAATGTTTCTCGGCGCGTCGACGCGCGCCTGCTGGGTAGCCGCCTCAAGGGCGGCCATGGTGACATAGGGTGCGCCAAGCAAGCTGCGCCGAACCAGGGCCAGTCACCGCGATTTCACCGCGCAACGCCGCCGTTGCCCGGGCGCGCCCGCTTCGCTACAAGCCGCATCATCTCAAGCCGACGCTGAAGGACTTGCCATGGCCGGGCCGCAATTCGTTTATGTGATGAAGGGTCTGTCCAAGACCTATCCCGGCGGCAAGCAGGTGCTGAAGGATATCTGGCTGTCCTTCTATCCGGGCGCCAAGATCGGCATCGTTGGCGTCAACGGCGCCGGTAAATCCACCTTGATGAAGATCATGGCGGGGCTCGATCCGGAATTCACCGGCGAGGCCTGGGCGGCCGACGGCGTGCGCATGGGCTACCTGCCGCAGGAACCGCAGCTGGATCCCGGCAAGGATGTGCGCGGCAACGTGATGGAAGGCGTCGCCAAGAAGAAGGCGCTGGTCGACCGCTACAATGAGATCGCGGCGAACTATTCGGACGACACCGCCGACGAGATGGGCAAGCTGCAGTACGAGATCGAGGCCAAGGGCCTGTGGGATCTCGACAGCCAAATCGATCAGGCGATGGATGCGTTGCGTTGCCCCGAAGGCGAGGCGGAAGTGTCGACGCTCTCGGGCGGCGAGCGCCGCCGGGTGGCGCTGTGCAAGTTGTTGCTCGACGCACCGGACATTCTGCTGCTCGACGAACCGACCAACCATCTCGACGCGGAGTCGGTCGAGTGGCTCGAGCACACGCTGCGCGAATACAAGGGCTGCATCATTCTTGTCACCCATGACCGCTATTTTCTCGACAATGTGACGGGCTGGATTCTGGAACTCGACCGCGGCAAGGGCATTCCGCACGAGGGCAACTATTCGTCCTTCCTCGTCGTGCAGGAAAAGCGCCTGCACCAGGAGGGCGCGGAGGAAGCCGCGCGCGAGCGCTCCATCGCGCGCGAACGCGAATGGATCCAGCAGTCGCCCAAGGCGCGCCAGGCCAAATCCAAGGCGCGCATCAACGCCTATGAGGAACTGCTCGCAAAATCTCAGGAACAGCGCGGCGGCACGGCGCAGATCGTTATTCCGGTCGCGGAGCGTCTGGGCTCGGTCGTGGTCGAGGCCGAGGGATTGGCGAAGGCCTATGGCGAGCGTCTTCTGTACGAGAATGTGAATTTCACGCTGCCGCCGGGCGGCATTGTCGGCGTGATCGGCCCGAACGGCGCCGGCAAGACGACTCTTTTCCGCATGCTCACGGGGCAGGAAAAGCCCGACGCCGGCAAACTGACGATCGGCCCCACCGTGCATATGGGCTATGTCGACCAGTCGCGCGATGCGCTCGATGCCAAGAAGAATGTGTGGGAGGAAATCTCCGGCGGCCTCGACATTCTCGAGCTCGGCAAGCGCACCATGCCGTCGCGCGCCTATGTCGGCGCCTTCAACTTCAAGGGCGGCGACCAGCAGAAGAAAGTCGGCCAGCTTTCGGGCGGCGAACGCAACCGGGTGCATCTGGCCAAGATGCTGAAGTCCGGCGCCAACCTTTTGCTGCTCGACGAGCCGACCAACGATCTGGACGTCGACACGTTGCGCGCGCTCGAAACCGCGCTCGAAGAGTTTGCCGGCTGTGCGATGATCATCAGCCATGACCGCTGGTTCCTCGATCGCATCGCCACCCACATGCTCGCCTTCGAGGGCGACAGCCATGTCGAATGGTTCGAGGGCAACTACCAGGACTACGAAGCCGACAAGAAACGCCGGCTCGGCATCGCCGCC
>JANYBR010000309.1 GCA_025360685.1 Pseudomonadota bacterium | reverse complement strand
CTATTCAGCGCTTTCCAAGCCTGCTTCCCTTTTGACACCCCGCCCCCGCCTTCATAGACTACGCCCCTTTCCCTTTGCGTCAGGAGCTTTTTGCACGATGGAATCTGCAATTAACAAGGCATCGTCACTCGTCGAAGCGCTGAGCTACATCCAGCGATTCCACAACAAGACCGTGGTGGTCAAGGTGGAACGCCGATTCACGCATCCGGTCATGAAGAAGACTGTGCGCCGTTCGAAGAAATATCACGCCCATGATGAGAAGGGCCAATACAAGACGGGCGACATCATTCGCATTCGCGAGTGCCGGCCGCTTTCCAAATTGAAGACCTGGGAAGCGTTCGAACGCGTGAGCAAATGAGTAGCCAGGGACCGGAGTAGATTAGATGATTCAAATGTCCACCGAGCTCGACGTCGCCGACAATTCCGGCGCGCGCCGTGTGATGTGCATCAAGGTGCTCGGCGGCTCCCATCGCCGGTACGCTGAGGTCGGCGACATCATCGTGGTATCCGTCAAGGAAGCGATTCCGCGCGGCCGCGTGAAGAAGGGCGAAGTTCTGAAGGCCGTGGTCGTGCGCACCGCGCATGGCGTACGCCGCCCGGATGGCAGCCTGATCCGCTTCGACGGCAATGCTGCAGTTCTGATTAACGCGCAGGGCGAGCCGATCGGAACGCGCATATTCGGACCGGTAACCCGTGAGCTGCGCGCCAAGAACCAGATGAAAATCATTTCGCTCGCGCCGGAGGTGCTGTAATGCCAGCGAAAATCAAGAAGGGCGACCGAGTGATCATCACCACCGGCCGTGACAGGGGAAAGAAGGGCGAGGTCATGAAGGTCATGGCCGAGGAAAACCGCGCTCTGGTCTCCGGTGTGAACATGGTCAAGCGCCATCAAAAGCAGACGCAAAAGCTGCAGGGCGGCATTGTGTCGAAAGAGTCGCCCGTGCATTTGTCCAATCTGGCGCATGTCGATCCGAAGGACGGTTCGGCGACGCGCATCGGCTGGAAGGTTCTGAACGACGGTCGCAAGGTCCGCTTTGCGAAGAAGTCGGGTGAGGTCATCGATGTCTGAAGCCGGCAGCAAGAATCCACAAGAGGCCGAGCGGGCCAACGCGAAGGCGGCCAAGAAAACTGGTGCGAAGCGCGAGATTAACGCCGGCACGCAGGTGGCTGTCGGCGAGCGTCAGCGCGACCCAAACTACACGCCGCGCTTCAAGAAGCGCTACAACGACGTCATCCGCCCGGAACTGATGAAGAAGTTCGGCTACACGAACCTTCTCCAGGTCCCGCGCATCAACAAGATCGTGCTGAACATCGGCGCGGGCGAAGGATCGCAGGACACCAAGAAAATCCAGGCCGCGCTCAACGATCTGACCGCAATTGCCGGCCAGAAGGCCGTGATTACGCGCGCCAAGAAGGCGATTTCCACATTCAAGATCACAGCCGGCCGTCCGGTCGGCGTGAAGGTCACTCTGCGCCGCGACCAGATGTACGAGTTCATGGATCGCCTGATCACGATGGCGCTGCCCCGCGTGCGTGACTTCCGCGGCGTCAAAGGCTCCAGCTTCGACGGCGAGGGCAATTATGCCATGGGCTTGAAGGAACACATCGTCTTCGTCGAGATCGATTACGACAAGACCGAAACGGTCTGGGGCATGGACATCATCATCAACACGACTGCGAAGACCGATGGAGAAGCCAAAGAGCTTCTCAAGGGCTTCCAGTTCCCGTTTGTGAACTGAGGACGAACGAAATGGCGAAAACGAGCCAGATCAACCGGAACAAGAAGCGCGAGAAGTTGGTGGCGCAATATGCCGCCCGCCGTGCCGCGTTGAAGGCCAAGGCGGACGACATGAAGGTTCCCACGGAGGAACGCTTCGCGGCGCGTCTGAAGCTGGCCAAGCTGCCGCGCAACTCGTCCAAGACGCGGATTCATCACCGCTGCGATCTCAGCGGCCGTCCGAAAGGCTTTTATCGCAAAGTTAGACTGTCGCGCATCGCACTTCGCGATCTAGCGAATTTTGGCCAGATCCCTGGCATGACCAAGGCGAGCTGGTAAGGAGAACGAAGGATATGGCGATCACCGATCCGATTGGCGATCTATTGACGCGCATCCGCAACGGTCAGCTTCGCGGCCTGGCCAAGGTGAAGTCGCCCAATTCGCGGCTTCGCGCGCGGCTGCTCGACGTGCTCAAGGACGAAGGTTTCATCCGCGGCTACACCGAAGTCGAAGTGAAGTCCGGCGCCCGCGAGGTCGAAATCGAACTGAAGTACCATGAAGGCCAGCCCGTCATTCGCGAGTTGAAGCGCGTCTCGACGCCAGGCCGCCGGGTCTATACGTCGGTGAAGGAACTCAAGCCCCATCGCCAGGGACTTGGTGTGTCGATTGTTTCCACGCCACAGGGCGTGATGACCGACACCCATGCCCGGGAAAAGAATGTGGGCGGCGAAGTCCTCTGCCAGGTGTTCTAGGGAGCGCATGATGTCTCGTATCGGCAAAAAGCCGGTTGCACTGCCAAAGGGCGTTACCGCGTCGGTCGAAGGCAGGACCGTCAAGGTGAAAGGCCCGAAGGGCGAACTGAAGGTCACGTTGGTGGCCGAGGTTGATGCCAGCGTTGGCGCCGACGGGGTCACCCTGACTCCTCGCAAGGACATGGAGCGCGCAGCCGCCATGTGGGGACTTTCGCGTTCCTTGGTGAACAATCTGGTCGTCGGCGTGACCGCCGGGTTCACGTCCAAGCTGGAAATCCAGGGCGTCGGCTACCGTGCCGCGGTGCAGGGCAAGAACTTGAACCTTCAGCTCGGCTTCAGCCATGACGTGGCGTATCCGATCCCTGCCGGCATCGCGATCACGGCCGAAAAGCCGACCATGCTGACGATCACGGGCATCGACAAGCAGTTGGTTGGCCAGGTTGCGGCCGAGATCCGCAGCTACCGGCCGCCGGAACCCTATAAGGGCAAGGGCGTGCGGTACGTGGGCGAGTATGTCCGCCGCAAGGAAGGCAAGAAGAAATGACGACGAAGCTTTTCGACCGCAGAAAGAAGCGCACGCGCTTTCGCGTTGTCACCAACGCTGGCGGCCGCCCACGCCTTTCGGTATTCCGGTCGGGCCGCCATATCTACGCGCAGATCATCGACGATCGCGCGCAGGCAACGCTTGCCGCCGCGTCCAGCAACGAAAAAGAGGGTAAGGCCCCCAAGACCTGGAATGTGGAAGCGGCCTCGACGGTCGGCAAGAAGATCGCCGAACGCGCGATCGCCAAAGGCATTAAGCAGGTCGTGTTCGATCGCGGCGGCTATATCTATCATGGGCGCGTGAAGGCGCTCGCAGACGCGGCTCGCGAAGGCGGCCTGGAATTTTGAGGAAGAACTGAGTCATGGCGCGTGAAGAAGGCAGACGGCGGGATCGCGATCGCGAAGACCGCGATAGCGAGTTCGTCGACAAGCTGGTCCACATCAATCGCGTGGCCAAG
This sequence comes from Pseudomonadota bacterium, assembly GCA_025360685.1. Taxonomy (GTDB): domain Bacteria; phylum Pseudomonadota; class Alphaproteobacteria; order Micropepsales; family Micropepsaceae; genus Rhizomicrobium. The sequence goes on along the minus strand of JANYBR010000309.1, from coordinate 5,919 downwards.
GTGGTCAAGGGCGGCCGTCGTTTCGGTTTCGCGGCACTCGTCGTTGTCGGCGATCAGCGCGGCCGGGTCGGCTTTGGTCATGGCAAGGCGCGCGAAGTTCCAGAAGCGATCCGCAAGGCCACTGAAGCTGCCAAGCGTGCGCTCATCCGTGTGCCGCTGAAGGATGGCCGCACGTTGCATCACGAAGTTCGCGGCCATCACGGTGCCGGCAAGGTTATCGTGCGTCCGGCTCCGGCGGGTACCGGCGTAATCGCAGGCGGTCCGCTGCGCGCGGTATTCGAAGCTCTTGGCGTCGGCGATGTGGTGTGCAAGTCGCTGGGCTCCTCCAATCCGTACAATATGGTGCGCGCCATCTTTGATGGACTGAAGAACCAGCAAAGCCCCCGCATGGTGGCGCAACGCCGGGGTCGCAGCGTGACGGAAATCATCGCGCGCCGCGAAGGCCAGCAGGGCGAGCAGGCATCCGCCTCGTAAGGAACAATTGTTATGGCTGACAAGAAATCCAAGAAGACCGTGACAGTGCGCCAGATCCGCAGCGCCAATCGCAAGCCCGACATCCAGGCCGCGACGTTGCGCGGGCTCGGCCTCGGCAAGATTCGCCGTACGCGTACGCTCGAAGACACGCCATCCGTCCGCGGCATGATCTATGCCGTTCGCCACCTCGTCGAGGTTGTTGAAGACAAGAAGTAGTTGGATGGCGGGGTCGCGCTGACGCTGCCCGGCCATGGAGAGTTACAATGAAGCTGAATGAAATTCACAACAATCCCGGCGCGCACAAGCGCAAGGACAAGGTCGGTCGCGGTTCATCTTCCGGACTCGGCAAGACCTCCGGTCGCGGTGTGAAAGGCGCGAAGGCGCGCACAGGCACCAAGGTCTACGGCTTCGAAGGTGGCCAGATGCCCCTGCACATGCGCGTGCCCAAGCGCGGCTTCAAAAATATTTTCGCGAACGATTTCGTCGAACTGAATCTGGGTCGTCTGCAAAAGGCCATCGACGACAAAAAGATCGACGCGGGTCAGAAAATCACAGGGGAAACGCTCAGGAAGGCCAATATCGTTCACAAGAACCGGGACGGCGTACGCCTGCTCGGATCGGGCGAATTGACCGCCAAGATTAACATCGAAGTGGCCGGGTCGTCGGTTTCGGCACGTGCGGCGATCGAAAAGGCCGGCGGCACGCTCACCGCTACGTTCAAGAAGGCCAACTACATGAACAAGAAGGGCGAGCCGGGCAAAAGGAAGCAGCGCCGGGCCAAGGCAATCGAAAAACGGGCGGCCCGCAAAGGTTAGGCTATATTGGCCGTGTCCCTCGATTGAGCTTGTCGATGGACGAGGCCGACCCGATATAAAGTCGGCCTGATTCGGGAGAGACAGATGGCGTCAGCAGCCGAACAATTGGCCGCCAATTTCAATTTCAGCAGCTTCGGCAAGGCGACCGAACTGCGGCAGCGAATTCTGTTCACGCTTGGTGCTCTCATCGTGGCGCGCCTGGGCACGTACATCCCCATGCCCGGCATCGATCCGGCCGGCATGAAGCATCTGATGGACACGCAAGCTGGCGGGTTTCTCGATGTCTTCAACGTACTGGCCGGCGGCGCCGTCAGCCGTATGGCGATCTTCTCGCTGGGCATCATGCCGTACATCTCGGCTTCGATCATCATCCAGCTGATGACGACGGTGTTTCCCGAACTCGAAAACCTGAAAAAGGAAGGCGAGGCTGGGCGAAAAATCATGAACCAGTACACGCGCTACGGCACGGTCGGACTGGCGGCAGTGCAGGCCTTCGGCATCGCGATCGGTCTGGAACACACACAGGGGATCGTGATCAACCCGGGCTTATTCTTCCGCATGGAGGCGGTGATCACCCTGACAGGTGGCACAATTCTCCTGATGTGGATTGGCGAGCAGATCACCAGCCGAGGTGTCGGCAACGGCATATCGCTGATCATTTTCGCGGGCATCGTCGCCCGCTTTCCCCAATATATCGGTCAGGCCTTTGAATCGGTGCGCACCGGCGCCATCGGCCCCATCATGGTTATCGGCGGGATTATTTTCATCGCCGCACTTGTCTCTGGAATCGTTTTCATGGAGCGCGCGCAGCGGCGGCTGCTCGTGCAGTATCCGAAGCGGCAAGTCGGTAACAAGATGTACGGCGGTGAATCCTCCCATCTACCGCTCAAGCTCAATGTCTCCGGCGTCATTCCGCCGATTTTTGCTTCGTCGATTCTGCTGATGCCGACGACGGTGGCAGGCTTCAACGCACAAAATATTCCCGATTGGCTGCAGACGGTTTTGACCTATATCAGCCACGGTCAACCGCTCTATCTCGTCCTCTACGGATTGATGATCCTGTTCTTCGCCTTTTTCTACACATCGATCGTCTTCAATCCGGAAGAGACCGCCGACAACCTGAAGAAGTATGGCGGCTTCGTCCCGGGCATCCGCCCCGGTAAGAAAACGGCCGAGCACATCGACTATGTGCTGACCCGCATCACCGTGGTCGGCGCACTCTATCTGGCCGGCGTCTGTCTCATTCCGGAAATCGCGTCGAGCTACTACAACGTTCCGTTCTATCTCGGCGGGACGTCGATCCTCATTGTGGTTAGTGTCACGATGGACACGGTGGCGCAGATCCAGAGCCATCTGATTGCGCAGCAATATGAAGGTCTGATCAAGAAGGCGAAGCTTCGGGGAGCGCGTCGTTGAATCTTGTACTGTTCGGACCTCCTGGTGCCGGCAAGGGCACGCAGGCCAGGGTCCTCGTCGAGACGCGCGGGCTGCCGCAACTCTCCACCGGCGACATGCTCCGTGCAGCGGTGAAGGCCGGGACTGCATTGGGCAATAAAGTCGATGCTCTGCTCACCAAGGGCGAGCTGGTGCCAGACGACATCGTCATCGACATAATCGCCGAGCGCTACGATCAACCCGACTGCGCCAAGGGCGCCGTGTTCGACGGCTTTCCGCGCACAATTCCGCAGGCCGAAGCGCTCGATTCAATGCTCTCTGTCCGGTCCAAAAAAATCGACGTCGTTCTGGAGCTCAAGGTGAACGACAAGGTCCTGCTCGACCGGGTCGAACAGCGCATCAAGGAAGGCGGCATCCTGCGCTCCGACGACACGCCCGAAACGCTGCAGCACCGCCTTGGCGTCTACTACAAGAACACCGCCCCCTTGCTCGCGTACTATGGCAAGCAAGGCAAGGTCGTCACGATTGACGGCATGGCGCCGATCGCCGACGTCACGCAACAGATCGCAGCCGCGCTCGATAAGAAGGGCTAAACAATGCGGCCCGGCCTTGCGACCGTGTAAGCATTGTTCTCGCGCACGATCTCGCCGTTGACGATCACCGCCTCGATGCCGTCGGCGTGACAGATGTAACGGCGCGCTTCTCCCGGAAAATCCGAGACGAACTCTTCCTCGCGTCGTGCGATGGTGTCGGCGTCAAACAGCACAAGGTCGGCCGCCTTGCCGACTTCAATCGTACCGCGATCGACGATTCCCCAGGCGGAGGCGAGTTCGCCGGTCAACCGGTGCACAGCGCGCTCCAGGCTCATCTTGCCGAGCTTGCGGACAAATCGTTCCATCAGGTCGCTGGTATCGCCGGCGCCACAAAACTGGGAGACATGCGCTCCCGCGTCGGACGCGCCGATATGGATCAACGGATGATCGAGCAGCTTGATTGTCTCGTTCGGATCGGTGTGGATCGCGCCTTTGAGCTGGAATTCGGTTTGCAGCCCGTCGGCGACGGCGATGTCGAGCATGGCCCCGGGCAACGTCTTGCCCTCGGTCTGTGCGATGTCGGCGAGACGCTTGCCTTCGTACTTCTTGTTCACCGCGCTGTACGTGTCACCAACCTTTAGTCCGAACAGCAAGGGAAGAAGCCGCTTGTTCGCTGCATCGACCAAATTCTTGCGCGCCTCCGCGTCGGCAAAGCCGGCGAGGCGTTCCTTGATCGGCAGCTGCATCAGTGCGTTCCACTCGGGAATTCCGTACAGCAAGAAAGACGTCTCGGACATCCGGAGATTGATGTCGAAGCTGCGTGGCATGGACTGGCCATAGACTTTTGCGCCACGGGCGCGTTGTTCCTCCAGCTTCGCGAGACTGCGTTTCCAATTGTCCGGAGCGACGGGGCTACAGGTGATCGGCGCGATCGAGCACATCACGCCGCTCACCAGGCTCAAATCGCCAAGCTCCTCGATGTTCTCGAGCTGTTTTTCGATGTTGATGAAGAACGGAACGGTCTGTAGGACACCGCGTCCGCTCTTCGCCATCGCCTTGCAAAGCGCGATTTTCTCGCGCATGTCGGCCAGACGGCTCGGCACCGGGCGTCCATCCTCATCGATATCGACGTACGAGATCGAAAGACCGATGGCGCCGGCCCGCATGGCCTGTTCCAGGAGTTGGCACATTTCGGCGATTTCGGGATCCGTTGCAATCCGATCCTGGCTTTCCTTGCCCATGACGTAATACCGCAGAGCGGAATGTCCGACCAAGGCGCCGACATTCAGTCCGAGTCCCGGCCGGATGAATTCCAGATAGTCGCCGAAGCTCTCCCAGGCGAACGAAACGGCCTCGTCGAACGTCGCCTCTTTGATGTCCTCGATTTTTTCGAACATCTTGACCAGCTTGTGCTTGCCGGACGCTCGGACCGGGGCAAGGCTGAGCGAACAGTTGCCCATCACGACCGTGGTCACGCCGTGTTCCAGGCTCGGCGTCGCCAGCCGGTCCCAACAGATCTGAGGGTCATAGTGGGTGTGGATATCGATGAAGCCCGGACTGAGGACATGCCCCTTGGCATCGATCTCCCGACGGCCTTTGTTTGCCACCTGGCCGACAGCAGCGATGCGCCCGTTCCTGACGCCCACGTCGCCTGCAAAGGTCGCCGCGCCCGTTCCGTCGACGATGCGGGCGTTCCTGATGACGATATCCATTTGGAGTCCTGCTTGTTCTGGCTGTCGTGCATGGTAAGCACGGGGCCGCGGGCGACAACCGTGACGCGGGGGCAGATTTGCCGCCATATTCGGCATTATGCGACGTTCGATACGGCCCGCGAAACAATATGTTAATGGCCATTGACTGAGGGGGCGTGATTCATATAATCCGCGCCCTTGCGGACGGTTTCCCTGGAAATATCCGGTTTTTGACGCGCTCCCAACCGAAGCGCGCCCCGGTTATTTGCTCAGAAATAGGTCGACAAGAAAATAACAGCTGTTTCAAGGCCTTATGGGCATTCGGAGAAACTCGTGGCACGCATCGCCGGCGTCAATATTCCTACCCAGAAGCGGGTCGAGATCGGCCTTCGTTATATCCATGGAATCGGCCAGGCAAAGGCCAAGGAGATCTGCGAGAAGGTCGGCATTGCGACCTCGCGCCGCGTGCACGATCTGACCGAGGCGGAAATCATCCAGATCCGCGAAGCCATCGACCGCGACTATCTGGTTGAAGGCGATCTGCGCCGCGAAGTGGCGATGAACATCAAGCGCCTCATGGATCTGGGTTGCTATCGCGGCTTGCGTCACCGCAAAAGCCTTCCGGTTCGCGGCCAGCGTACGCACACCAACGCGCGTACGCGCAAGGGTCCCGCGAAAGCGATCGCCGGCAAGAAGAAGGTAACGAAGTAATCACATGGCAGCCCCAGCAGCAGCACCGGAAAAGAAGGCGGGCCGCGCCCGCAAGAAGGAAAAGAAGAACGTTGTCGTCGGCGTGGCGCATGTCGCGGCCACCTTCAACAACACGATCATCACGATCACCGATCAGCAGGGCAACTCGGTTTCCTGGTCGTCCGCCGGCATGATGGGCTTCAAGGGTTCGCGCAAATCGACACCCTATGCTGCCCAGGTTGCGGCCGAAGATGCCGGCAAGAAAGCCATGGAACACGGGATGCGCACGCTCGAAGTCGAAGTGACCGGCCCCGGTTCGGG
>JANYBR010000302.1 GCA_025360685.1 Pseudomonadota bacterium | reverse complement strand
CCGAACTGGCCAACCGGATCAAGACCTACCTGAAGGCTGAAGTGGCCAAGTCGGAGATGACCTACGAGGATTTTGCCAAGGAACTCAGGAAGCACGGCCTACGGGAAACCAAGGCCTCTGTGACCAACAAACTGGCGAGGGGGACCTTCCCGGCCACCTTCCTTTTGGGGGCTCTAGCAGCGTTAGAAATGGACGGGCTGCGGTTAGAAGACGTTTAGAGCCGCTATGGGCGTAGCGACGATCACTGCCACGACTCCTGCTAATGTGACGGCGATTCCGGTCCAGAATTGCCGCATCTCGTCGCGGCCCCTAGCGAATGACAAATGCCGTATACCCCACCCTATCGACGCAATCCCGACAAGCCAAAGCATGATCGCTTCGACAAGATCACGCTGGCTGTAGCCATTGTCGGCGTGACCGTCATTGCAATTTCGGCAGGTATCTCGGCGTGGCAAGCCATCGTTTTCACTCGCCAGCAGGCGGTAATGCAGGCACAGCTGAGTGTCATGGAGGCACAAAATCGTCCGTGGTTGGCGATTGACCACATCGAGCCGGAAAGCGTGTTCGTCGGAGTTGATTTTCGCCAAGATGGCGCAGTTGGCGTGTCCCCAAACATTGTTGTCAAAAATGTGGGGCAGGCGGTCGGCACGGGCGCGTTCGTTGAAACAAGAGTCTTCGCGGTCGGCAACAGAATTGGTGATCTCTACGAGATTGTTATGGCCGAGAATGACCTCTGCGACATTGTCAGAGCGCAAACGTTCAGGGATCCAAAATATTTGGGAGACGCGATATTTCCAGGTGCCGAAACAACGCTCCCAGATAATTCGTGGACTGAAATCAACATTGTGAGAAAAAAGGCCATTCAATTTCAGGGCAAAAAGTATCTCCGTCTTCTGTTGGTTGGCTGTGTCGATTATCAGTTTTATGTCTCTCCGCAACGACACCAAACTCGCTTCATGTACAGTATTAAGCTCAAAGGTGGCATCGATGATCTTATCCCAATCGGAAGCAACATTTCGAGCAGCCAAATTACTTTCGCGCCCTTCAGCGCAGGGAATGGTTATGCCGACTGAGAATAAGATCGCGGCTAAAGCCGTCGTCCAGCGTTTCACTCATCTCCGTCCCCGACATGCTGGCTAGCGATCACAGCGGATAATCCCGTTGTGGCACTTGCGCCAACATACCGGGATAGTCGAGGAGCAGCAGCGCCCGCACCAGTCTCGGCAGCACTGCTGCTTCGCGATAAAGCGGCACAAGAATGCTGTACACGGGCAAAGTCGAGTCACGACTGGCAGCGATTTCATCTCCAGGGCGTTGGCCGCCACCGATCCATGCAAGAAGCGCTCGGAACAAAACCCCGGACACGAAGCCGAGGGACGTCAAAGCCGCGAGTACGCCGCAGGCAGCGTGTGGCCACGAAACCGACATGCCGATAAAGATGATCGCCAGGGAGCCAAAGACGAGAGTTTGCGCGCGGGTCAGCACTGTCTGCGCGGAGAGTGACGGCGTGGCACGTGCCAGTCCGTGCACCGCATCATCGACAATGGCCGCGCTGAACCGCCGTTCGAACTCCAAATGCAACTGCGACTTGGGGATCTCATTGATCTCCGCAGCCGGAAATGCGCAGCGGAGCCATGACAGATTCTCAGCGGACAGATCGGCGGTCGCGATTGTGGTCGCTCCGTCCGGATCGGTTACCGGCAGAAAGAGGCGGCGCAAACACAGCTCGCGATCCACGTTATGCCTATCGCTATCGGAAGTTCGGGTTGGCGGCGCGCGCAGAGTTGGGCTGAGCATGGATGGGCGGAACAATCTGGAGTGGAGGGACTAACGCCGGGCGACCCGGCGCGGGTGGCCACGAATTGGTTCGACAGGACGCAATACTGGCGCGGAAAAGCACGCGCGATTGCGTCAGTATGTTTTGTTCATCATTTGTTGAGCAATTCCCGACGACTCAACCATTGGTGGTGCGGCGGATTATCCGTAGCCCTGTACTTGCGAATGAGTTGCGATTACATGTAGGACCGTGAATTGGCCGAGTTGCGCGAGTAAAACCGAATGAACGCCTTGAAATGTTTCACAATTGTCGGTGCGGCCGTCCTTTGCGCCACGTTCGCATTGGGAGACGAAGGTCCGCAGACGCTCGCCCTGAAGGACCACAAGTTCACGCCCGCCATCATCCACGTGAAGGCGAACGAGGCGAACCTGTTGTCGCTGGCAAACAATGACGACACCGCCGAGGAGTTCGACTCCACGTCGTTGAAGGTGGAAAAAGTCGTGGCCGGTCACAGCAGCGGCAACATCCGCCTGCGTCCATTGGCGCCCGGCCGCTACCCGTTCATGGGTGAGTTTCACTCCGAAACGGCGCAAGGCGTCGTGATCGCGGAATAGCGGATGCTCGCAAGCCTGCTCATCGTCTTTCGCGAAGTCATCGAGGCGGGACTGATCGTCGGCATCGTCCTTGCTGCGACGCACGGTGTCGCGCGCCGCGGAGCGTGGCTCGCATTAGGCATCGGCTCTGGTGTGCTGGGGGCATGCCTGGTTGCCGGCTTTGCCGAGCAACTGGCATCCTTGTTCGCAGGTTCTGGTCAGGAACTATTCAACGCCGCGATCCTGTGCGTCGCGGTTCTGATGCTGACCTGGCACAATGTCTGGATGGCGGGACATGGCAGGCAGATTGCGGACGAAGTGCGTCAGGTCGGTGCCGACGTGACCGCCGGCCATCGGACATTGGCGGCGCTGGCCATCGTGGTCGGTGTGGCCGTACTGCGCGAGGGCTCTGAAGTTGTGTTGTTTCTCTACGGCATTGCGGCGCAGGGCGGCCTGTCGGCGAGCGCCGTGCTCGGAGGCGGCGCCCTGGGGCTTATTGCCGGCAGCGTGGGCGTGATCGCTCTGTCTCAACGCCCCGAATTCGAAGGCTTGCGACAGGATATGACGTTAAGCATGCGGGGCCCGGTGCCATTGGACTTTGCATCA
>JANYBR010000248.1 GCA_025360685.1 Pseudomonadota bacterium | reverse complement strand
CGGCGCGCGGATCGCGAACCCGATAGACTCGGTGGCCGAAACCCATCAGTCGCTCTCCACGTGACAATGCGCCGTCGATCCAGGGTTTGATGCGCTCGCGTGTGCCGATGGCGTCGAGCATCTCAAGTACAGGCTCCGGAGCGCCACCGTGCAACGGGCCAGTCAGTGCACAGTAGCCGCCAGTGATCGCGCAATATAGATCGGCCTGAGTCGATGCGATGACGCGGGCCGTGAACGTCGAAGCGTTCATTCCGTGATCGCACACCGTGACGAAATAAGCATCGAGGGCCGCCGCCTCGCTGGTGTTCGGAGTTCGGCCGTGCAGCATCGACAAGGTGTCAGCGGCGTGCCCGAGCTTTACATTTGGGACATTTGGCCGCTGGCCCTTGGACCTCTGGACCAGAGCGCCAACGATGACCGGCATGGCACCGACGATTGTGGCGTCGTGGGTCAGACCATTCTCGGCCCGGAGACAGGCTATCGCGGCTCGAAAGCCGTCGACGACTGAAAGCCCTTCGCTGGCGGCTAGAAACTGCGGTAGTCGCGCATAGGCTCGGACCCGGGCTTCGCCAAGAGAGGCGCGCACTTCCGCCTCACTGATCGGTACCTCCGTGGCGGCCGTCCACAGACGCGCCGTGACGCCCTCAAAACTCGATTTGGCCACGAGGTCTGCTATGCGCTCTCCGGCGATGATCAGTTCGCCCTTCTGGCCGTCGACGTGTGATAACGCTGTTTCGGCGGCCGGCACTCCGTCAAGGCCGATGGGCGATTTACTGGACTGAATGGTCATATCGATCTCCATTGCTGCATCGCACAAAAGATCAGGCCGCTAGACATATTGATCAATCTTGATTAGCCTAATCAATATGAATAATCTTGAAGACACCCTCTATCTGTCGGCTCGGGACGCTGCAACCGAACTCGCGGTGTCACCGGCAACTCTCTACGCCTATGTGAGCCGGGGCCTTATTCGCTCCGAGCCCGGGGAGAATCCGCGCAGCCGCCGCTACCGGGCCGAAGACGTTCGCGGGCTCAAGAACCGTCGTGCACCGATGGTCGAGGGGCAGGGTCTCAAATCGGCCGATCTGCCCGTGATGGACTCGGCAGTGTCCACCATCACCGAAGCAGGTCCGATCTATCGCGGCGTGCGCGCAGTCACTCTGGCTGAGACCGCGACCTTTGAGCAGTGCGCAACACTGCTATGGGACGCCAAAACCTCCGATCCGTTCGCGAAGGCAAACATTCCCCTCATTTCGGCCGCGATGGCAAAAATCATCGAAGCGGCCGACAGCGCAACGCCGATCGAACGGGCTGTGGCGGCTCTGGCTCTGGCAACGGAGAGCGACCCGGGTGCGTACAACAGTACCCCGGAGGGCCGTGCATCGACCGGCGCTCGCATATTGCGCCTTGTAGTTTCGGCCATTCTGCAAAGTCCGCCGTCAGGGCTTCCCATCCATCAACAGATTGCGCGCGCTTGGGCACCGGCTCACAAGAACGCGGAAGATCTCATTCGCCGCGCACTGGTGCTGCTCGCAGATCACGAACTTAACGCCTCTACGTTTACGGTACGTTGCGCCGCTTCGACCGGAATCAGCATGTACGATGCGGTCATCGCCGGATTGGTCGCACTGAAGGGGCCGCGCCACGGCGGCGTCGGTCCGCTTGCCGCCAAGCTCGTCGACACGCTGCTTGCCGGCGACATTGCCGCGATTGTGCGCGAGCGTGTTGCACTAGGCGAGCGCTTCCCCGGATTCGGCCACATGGTCTATCGCGATAGCGATCCGCGTGCCGATTCCCTGTTTGGTGCGCTGCTTCGCGCCGGCATCGATGAGCGTCTCGCGATTGAAATTCCGCAACGCATCAAAGAGGCAACCGGCGCATTCGCCAATTGTGACTACGCGTTGACCGTGTTGCGTCGCACGCTGGAGATGCCCGCGGGCAGCGAGACCACATTGTTCGCGATCGCGCGCGTTGCCGGCTGGATCGCGCACGCCAGCGAACAGCTCGAAAGCAAGAAGCTCATCCGCCCGCGCGCCCGCTATGTGGGTCCGTCGCCTGGCAGAGCGAGCAAGCGATAGACACTCGTTTCGCGAGTTTCGCGATCTTCCAGGTCGCGGGTGGTCTGGACGCGATAGGTGGCAAGTCTTTTGACACCGCCCTTGGGAAAATAGGAGCGCCCGGGATCCCCGAGCAGAACCGTGGCACCATGCGCCGCGCGATCGACGAGCCAGGCGAGAAGACGCTCGGAAAGCGGCCTCTCATAGCACATGTCGCCGACCAGGATCGTGCGCCAGTTTCCGTCAGAGCCGATTAGATCGTCCGTCGTGGCGCTGACGATTGCGGCATTCGCAACTGCGTTGAGTTTGATGGCGGCGTGCGCGAACTCGTCGATGTCCGCCGCCAGCACGCTCTCGGCGCCGGCTCGCGCTGCAGCGATGGCGACCAGTCCCGACCCCGATCCGAAATCCAGAGTTGATTTTTCCGCCACGACTTCGCGATGATCGAGGACATAGCGCGCCAGCGCTTGACCGCCAGCCCATGCGAAGGCCCAATAGGGTGGAGCAACGCCCTTGGCAGCCAGTTCCTCTTCGGTGAGCTGCCACAAAGGCACAACTTCGGTCGCGAGGTGGAGCTTTACCTCCGGCACCAATGGCGGTGAGACCAGCGCAGTGTTGGCGCGAATGAATTGGACGGGATCGGTCACGCGCGTTCATAGCCGCTTTGCCCGAAGTATCAAATCGGCGTTGACGCCCGCTGTGGCTAGTTCTAGATATTGCGCCGAAGTGCAGCAAAGAGGAGGCGTCCAGATGATCGACATTGTCCGCATGACCCTCCGCCGCGCCGCTTCGTAAAATCCGTATTCCCGGAATTCCGCTGTTGGCGCCCCTTTGGCTCTGACTCAAGGAATTCACCGTGCTCGAACGCTACGGCTGGAGTGATACGCTTCAGCGTCAATTTGCATCCCACGCCACAGAAGGACTCGTTCCTGCGCGCGTGCTCGTTCAACAACGCGGCCACTATGAGGTGGTGGCCGATTGCGGCGAACTGACTGCCACTTTGGGCGGAAAGCTCGCCCATGAAGCCGACGATGGCGGCTTTCCGATCACGGGCGACTGGGTCGCAATCGCTGCCCGATCCGGTGAGGGCGCGGCCACAATCCGCCACGTCCTGCCGCGATCGAGCGTGTTCAAGCGGCGCGCGGCAGGGCCCGGCGCGCCACGCGCACAGCTCGTCGCGGCGAACGTTGATATCGCGCTCCTCGTCGCGTCGCTGAATGCCGAGTTCAACTTGCGGCGCATCGAGCGTTATCTCGCGGCCGCGTGGGAGAGTGGCGCCGACCCCGTGATCGTGCTGACTAAAGCGGACATGTGCGACTGCGTCGAAGCACTGAAGGCAGAAGTCGAAGCAGTCGCATTTGGCGTGCCGGTGCATGCGGTCTCCGCGCTGACGGGCCGAGGACTGGACTTGCTGCAGGCCTGTCTGCTGCCGAGAAGGACAGCCGTCTTGCTCGGAAGCTCTGGCGTCGGCAAGTCGACGCTCGTGAACGCATTCGCGGCCGAATCGGTCATGGAAACGCGCGCGATCAGTGCCGATGGCGCGCGCGGACGTCATACGACGACGCATCGCGAGCTGGTGTTGCTTCCGTCCGGCGCCTTGATCCTCGACACCCCTGGCATGCGCGAGTTGGGACTATGGGACGCGGACGCTGGCGTGTCGTCTGCTTTTGCCGAGATAGAAGCGCTCATCGCGCAGTGCCGATTTCACGATTGCCGGCATCTTACGGAACCGCACTGCGCGGTTCGCGAGGCGCTTTCGAATGGCTCGCTAGATCCGGAGCGTTGGGCTGCTTACGGAAAGCTGCAGCGCGAACTCGCGTTTCAGGAGCGCAAGAACGATCCCATAGCACGCAGCGAGTCGCGCAAGGTCTGGATCCGACGTCACCTGGACTATCGCGCACGAAAAAAGTTTGAAGAGCGCGACGAATGAGCCGAACGCTCAGGCTGCCTGCGCGGCCATGGGTTCGTGCTTCGACGTGGCCAGCCGTAGCATCGTCAGATAGTTCGGCTGGATTTCCATCTTCGAACCAAGTCCCTTGGCCAGTAATAGCGCATGCAGTGTCGGCAATTTGTAACAGGGAAC
>JANYBR010000244.1 GCA_025360685.1 Pseudomonadota bacterium | reverse complement strand
CGGCTTGGCATCGACAAGATGGAGGCCGGTGCGCGCGCGCTCGGCCTGGGCGCCACGACGGGCATCGAGATTCCCGGCGAGAATTCCGGCTTCATTCCGAGCCGCGCCTGGAAGGAGTCGCGCTTTGGAATTCCCTGGCAGATGGGCGAGACGCTCGTCACCGGCATCGGCCAGGGCTATGTACTGACCACGCCGTTGCAACTTGTAACCATGGCGGCGCGCATCGCCAGCGGCCGTGCCGTCAGTCCGCGCATTGCCCATACGGTGGGCACCACCACACAGCCGCGCCCCCTGCCGGATGCTTTGCCGTTCTCGGCGGACGCCTTCGCCGCCGTGCGCGACGGGATGAACGCGGTGTGCAACGAACCGGGCGGCACGGCCTTCGCCTGGCGCATCCCGGATGCGGGTTTCGAAATGGCCGGCAAGACCGGAACCGCACAGGTCCGGCGCATCAGCAAGGAAGAACATGAGAGCGGCGTGCGCAGCAACAGTTCACTGCCCTGGAACCTGCGCGATCATGCGCTGTTCATCGCCTATGCGCCGGTCATCCAGCCGCGCTATGCACTCTCCATCATCATGGAGCATGGCGCGGTCGGCGCCCATCCCCACGTCCAGATGGCGCGCGACATTCTCCTGCTCGCCCAGAAGCGCGATCCGCTGAGTCTGCACGCCGCCTATCCGACCAACGCGGCGATGCTGGCGCCGGCTCAGTTGCGAGGCCGCGGATGAACTCTCGTCCCTACGCCGCCGCGCGCCGCACGCTCAGCATCTCCGACAAGCTGTTCGAGGTGAACTGGGGCCTGCTGCTGCTGATCGCGATCATCGCCTGCGCCGGCTTTGCGATGCTTTATTCGGTCGCCGGTGGCCACTTCTCGCCTTGGGCAACGCCGCAGATCCTGCGCTTCTTCGCCGGCTGCCTGATCCTCGTCGTGGTGGCGCTGGTCGATATCCGGCTTTGGATGAGTCTTGCCTATCCGGCCTATATCGCCTCGCTGATTCTGCTGATCACGGTGGTGGTCGCCGGCCATGTCGGCCTGGGCGCACAACGCTGGATTACCTTGGGCCCGCTCGGCCTGCAGCCGTCGGAATTCATGAAAGTGTCCCTGGTGCTGGCGCTCGCGCGCTTCCTGCACGGCAAGAGCGTGGAAGATATCTCCCGGCCGCTGAACCTTTTGATCGCGCTGGCGATGATCGGCATTCCCGCCATTTTCGTCGTGCTGCAGCCGAACCTCGGCACCACGCTGATCATTGTCGCGGACGGCGCTTCGATGTTGTTCCTGGCGGGCCTGTCCTGGTGGTGGATCGCGCCGGCGCTGGGCGCGGTCGTCGTCGCGGTGCCGACCGCGTGGCAGTTCGTGCTGCACGACTATCAAAAGCGCCGCGTGCTGACCTTCCTCGATCCGGAATCCGACTCGCTGGGTGCCGGCTGGAACATCACCCAGGCCAAGATCGCCATCGGCTCGGGGGGCGTGACGGGCAAGGGCTTTCTGCAAGGCACGCAAAGCCGGCTTAACTTCCTGCCCGAGAAGCAGACGGACTTCATCTTCACCAATTTCGGCGAGGAGTTCGGTTTTGTCGGCACGATCGCGCTGCTCATCCTGTTCGCCGTCGTCATCGGCTACGGCATCCAGATCGCGATGGGCGCGCGCAGCCAGTTCGGCCGGCTGCTGGCGATGGGCGTCACGCTCAACTTCTTCTTCTACATCATGATCAACGCCTCGATGGTGATGGGCCTGATTCCCGTGGTCGGCATTCCCATGCCGCTGATCTCCTATGGCGGCTCGGCCATGCTGACCGTGATGTTCGGCTTCGGCCTTTTGATGAGCGTGCACGTGCATCGCCAGGTCGAGATTCCGCGCCATTCGGGCGGGATTATCTAGCGCAAGGAACCATCCGCCGCGTCGAACGTTATCGCTTCATGCCGCGGCTCTGCCGGCGGAACAATTTGCACGGAGATTTTCATGCTGAACCGGATCACACGCATACTTGGCGTTGCAACGATCGTATTTGGGGGCGGAATCGCGGCGGCGCGAGCCGACGCCTGTAGCGGTCACAGCCACGGCACGGGCACTGCGGTCGGCGCGGTCGGCGGCGGTCTCATCGGCAGTGCAGTCAGTCACGGCAGCCTTGGCGGCATTGTCGCGGGCGCCGTGGTCGGCGGCGTGGCCGGAAACGCGATCTCGCGCGATGCCGATTGCCGCAGACACCACCGCACGAGCTATTATTATCGCCACCATCGCCGCTACTACTACTAGGACAAGGGCGCCGAATTGCGGCGCTTTGCGAAAGGCGTGAATGCAATTGCCCGTCTTCCTAGACAGGGCAAAACCGCTCTGCTATAGGCCGCGCCTTCCCTGGATGGGCCGGTAGCTCAGTTGGTAGAGCGTTCGACTCTTAATCGAAATGTCGTGGGTTCGATCCCCTCCCGGCCTACCAACCTACGCTCGCGCAGCGAGTGTAGGCTGCCGCGACGGAGCCCAACGGGCGAAGTCGGGCCACTCCATCCGCGAGCTTCGGCTCGGCAAGCCCGGAAGTTCTTCCGATGACGTATGTGTACGTTCTCCGAAGCGTCGGACACGCTGAGCGATTTTACGTCGGCGTTACGTCCGATTTGCGAGCGCGGTTGAAAAAGCACAATGCCGGTGAAGTCCCACACACTTCGAAGTTTGCGCCGTGGACGATTAAGACATATGTCGCATTCTCCGATGACGCTCAGGCGTTTGCGTTCGAGAAGTATCTCAAGTCGACATCAGGGCGGGCATTCGCAAAAACGCGTCTTTGACGATAAACCAAGGCGGGCAACTCTTTTCCTCAATTCGACAGCAGCTGGCGCGCGATGCGTTCGCGCGTGTAGGGCAGGTCGCGGATGCGCACGCCCAACGCATGCGCCACGGCGTTTGCGATCGCAGCCATGGTAGGCCCAAGAGAAATTTCGCCGGCGCCGAGCGGGGCCGAATTTCTCTGATCGATCAGTTCCACATCGATGGGCGGCACCTCATTGAAGCGCAGGATCGGATAGTCGTCCCAAGCCGTGGAGGCGATGCCGCTGCCGCCGAGCCTGACCTGTTCCTTCAATGTCCAGCTCGCCGCCATGATCATGCCGCCTTCGATCTGGTTTTTGGCGCCGTCCGGATTGATGACGAGGCCGCAATCGGTGACGCACCACATGCGCTGCAGGCGTATTTCCTTCTCCACGACGAGCGACACGGCCACCGCGATATAGGCGCCGCGGTCGCGATGGCGGCAATAGGCGAGGCCGAGCCCTTCGCCGCTGCCGCCCGCGCTGCGGGTGCTCCAGCCCGACAGTACGCCGATGTGTTCCAGCACCGCGACAGCGCGCGGATCGGATGTCATCGCCAGCCGATAGGCGAGGGGGTCTGTTCCGGCGATTCCCGCCATCTCGTCGATGAAGCATTCGCAGGCATAGGTATTCACCGGACCGCCGAGGCCGCGCAGTGACGATGTTCGCATCGGCGGCGTGACGACATTCTCCTTTATCCGCGTGGCTGCGATGTCGTAGGAGGGCGTCGCATTGAGCCGCCCGCCACTAAAGAACGGAATGATCATTGGCGGCGGTGGCGGTGTACCGGGTGCGAGCGCGGCTTCGACCAACGCGGTTCCCCGACTGACATGCGGGCCGCTCCAGATTTCAGAACTGAAGTCGACCAGCCGGCCGGAGGAATCGATTTCGCCCGAAAGCTCGATATGCATCGCGGTGCCAAGCGGCTCATAGCCGAACTCGTCCTCGCGACGCCACTGCACGCGGATCGTCTGGCCCGGACGGCGCATGGCAATCGCGGCCGCGTCGCAGGTTGCGTCGTCGGCGCCATTGTGGCCGTAGCAGCCGGGCCCCTGCGTGTGCTCGACCTGGATTTTCTCCGGCGGCAATCCTGTGATGCGCGCCAGCATGCCGCGAATGGGGTAGACGCCCTGGGCATGCGTCCAAACCTTGAGGGTCTCGCCCTCGAAGCGTGCGATGCCGTGCGATGGACCCATCGATCCGTGTGCGATGTACGGTCGGCCATAGCTTGCCTTGTGCTTGCGGCGATTGGAGGGTTCTGGCGGCGGCGCGCCACCTTCCCACGGCGTGGCGGGAAGGGTTTTCAGAGCTACCGGTTCGGACAACGCCGGAACTCCGACGCGCGCTTCGTTCCAAGTGACATGCTGTTCGGCCGCAGCGACGGCCAGCGAGACGGCGCGCTCGCTTTTTGAAAGGAATGCGATGAATGCGCCCTCGCGCACGATGTCGATGTCGCCGCGGGCCGCCTTGCGGATGGCAGCTTCATCGAGGGTCGCGATTTGGGCCTTGTACCCTGGCTGTCGCAGCACGCGGGCGTGGGTCACATCCTTCAGCGGAATGTCCTGGATGAACCCGCCGCCGAATATTTTCACCGGCAGGTCAGAGCGAGGCTGGCTCTTGCCGACGATGCGATGCCTGTCGGGCGTCTTCCAGCGCGCCTTTCCCTCCGGCGCGCGTTTCAAATCGATGGCCGAAGCCAGCGTCCAGTAGCCGAGCCCGGTGGACACGCCACTGCGAACGAACTCACCGTCAAGGATGTTGAGGACATCCGCACTGCAACCGAACCGCGCCGCCGCTTCCGCCAGGAACAGCGCGCGAACTTCGGCCGCCGCAGCGCGCACCGCCGCGCCCGACATTTCGATGGACATGCTGCCGACCGTCAGGCCTTCGTCCGGCACATCGCCGGAGGCAGCGTTGACGACATCGAGCCGCTCCATCGCGACATCGAGTTCGTCGGCCACGATTTGCGCCAGCGCCGTCATCACGCCTTGGCCGTATTCGACCTTGCCGAATGCAACGCGAACTTTTCCGGGCGAGGGAAACGAGATCCAGCGCTCGAGCACGGGATTGGCCTGCAAGGACTGTGGGATCATGCCGGCACCTGCATGCGCGACGCGGCGAGCGCGACGGCGTCCAGAATCCGGTTATGCGCCCCGCAGCGGCACAGGTGCCATGACAGCGCCTCGGCAATCTCGGTGCGGCTCGGCGACGGATTGCGATCCAGCAAAGCCTTGGCGCATACCAGTATGCCCGACAGGCAATAGCCGCATTGGCCCGCCTGCTTCTCCAGAAACGCGCTCTGCAGCGGATGTGGTTTTTCAGGTGTGCCGAGTCCTTCAACGGTCAGGATGGATTTCCCCTTGAGCGTCCCGACCTCGATCGCACAGGACGGCTTGTCCTCGCCGTCGATCAAGACCGAGCAGCTGCCGCATTGCTCAGCGCCGCAGCCGAACCTGGAGCCGGTCATTCCCAGCCGGTTGCGCAGCACGTCGAGCAAGGTTTCGCGCTCGTCGGCCTCGAATTCGCGCTCCCGTCCATTCACGATCAGTTTGATTTTAGGCACAAAACACTCCTCCGCGTGTCCACCCTAACCAAAACCACGGCCCGGCGTCATTCTTGACGGCACAACCGACTCCGTTCCAGGGTCGCGACCGGAACTGCGGGGGCAGTCGCGATGGTCCGTTTCCTGAGCCGCTTGGCCGGTGTGCTGCTGCTTATCCTGTCGCCGGGATTGGCTGCTGCACAAGACGCGACGTTTCCCGGGACGCAGGAAGGCGATTACATCATCCACAATTTCCCGTTCCGTTCCGGCGAAGCGCTCGCCGATCTGCGGCTGCACTACACGACGCTGGGCAAGCCGCAGCATGACCGGCACGGCCGGATTACGAATGCGGTGCTGATCCTGCACGGCACCGGCGGCGACGGACATCAGTTCCTGCGGCCGCAATTTGCCGGTGTGCTCTTCGCGCCCGGGGGCCTGCTCGATCCGGCCAAGTATTTCATCATCCTGCGCGACGGCATCGGCCACGGCAAATCGTCCAAGCCCAGCGACGGGCTGCACGCCAACTTTCCGCACTACGATTATAACGACATGGTCGCGGCCGACTATGAGCTGCTGACCAAGGGACTGAAGATCAACCATCTGCGCCTCGTCATGGGCACGTCGATGGGCTGCATGCATTCCTTCGTGTGGGCTGAGACGTATCCGGACTTCATGGACGCGCTGATGCCGCTGGCCTGCCTGCCGGTGCAGATTGCCGGCCGCAACCGCATGTGGCGCAAGATGGTGATCGATGCGATCGAGGACGATCCGGCCTGGAATGGCGGCGACTACACCACGCCGCCGCTGGCAGGCCTGCGCACGGCGTCGGATCTGCTTGTGATCGCAGGCAGCGCGCCGCTGGTGATGCAGAAGAACTCGCCCACGCGCGATGCGGCCGATGCCTATCTCGACGAGACGATCAACAAGGACCTTGCGAGCATGGACGCCAACGACCTCATCTACCAGGTCGACGCCTCGCGCAACTACGATCCCTCGATCCTGCTGGCAACCATCAAGGCGCCGGTCATGTGGGTGAATTCGGCGGACGATTTCATCAATCCACCGGAGCTGGGCATCGCCGAGAAACAAGTCACGCAGATCAAGAACGGCCGCTTCATTCTCATTCCCCTCAGCGACCAGACCCACGGCCATGGCACCCACACCTGGGCGGCGGTGTGGAAGGACTATCTGGCCGAGTTGCTGAGGGAGACGGAGCCGCCGCCGAAGAAGTAGGTAGCGAAGTGCCTCGACCCTCCGCGATCCCGGTGTCATGGCCCGCCGGAGTGCGGGCCATTACAATTGTGAGAGAGTGTAAAGCCGTTCAAGTCCATTGGCTTGCTACTCAAACTCCCTGCTCACACCCGCGGCCTTATAGATCGCGTCGATCAGGCTCATGTTGCCCAGCGAATCCGCAGCCGTGATGAGCTGTGACTTGCCGCGCAGCAACACGTCGCCAAGCTCGGCGAGTTGGGCGACGTAGGTGGCCGGTCCGGCGGTCGGCTCGGAGCGCTCCTCGCCGTCCACCGTCACGGTGAAGCGGCAGCCCATCTGCGGCGCGATGTAGTTGGCGATTTCCATCGTACCTTTTTCACCGCGCAGCTTCAGGTTCGCGATGAAGCGGCCGGGCGCCATGCTGCAGGTCAGGGACGACGAAACGGCGCCGAACTCCAGCTCCGCGCGCGTCGTGAGATCGACGTCGTGCTCCAGGATGCAGCTGGCACCCAGCACCCTCGGCTCGCTTCCCATCACCGAACGCAGCGCATGCGCCGGATAGCAGCCCAGATCCATCAGCGCGCCGCCGCCATGTTCGCGGGTCCAGCGCAGCTCGCCTTCACGATAGGGAATGGGCACGGAAAAGTCCGCGTCGACCCGAACCAGGTTGCCCAACTCGCCCGAGCGCGAAATTTCGACCGCCTGCTTCATCACAGTGTGGTGGCGGTAGTGGAATGCCTCGACCAGCTTGCGGCCCGATTTCGCGGCTGCCTCGTTCATGCGCCGCACCTGGGCTGCGTTCATCGCGAAGGGTTTCTCGCACAACACGTGCTTGCCGGCCTGGAGCGCGGCGATGGTCCAGCGCGCATGACCGGCGGGCGGCAGTGCGTTGTAGACCAGATCGACGTCTTCGCGCTGCACCAGCGCCTCATAGTCCTTCGCCACGTTCGGAATTTTGTGCTCGGCGGCATAGGCCCTGGCGCGTTCCGGATCGCGCGCGCCCACGGCGACGACCTCGAAGTCGGGATTGTCGCGCGCAGGATTGATGACGACGGGCGGCGCGATCTTGGCCGCGCCCAGAATTCCGATACGAATTGTCATGCACCGCTCCCCAGCAGATGCGCCTGTCGCGCAAGTTTCGACATTAGTGACTCGAACTGACGGCGCTCCTCCGCCGTGAGTGCCGAGAGAAACACATCTTCCAGATGCAATGCCAGCGGTACGACTTCCTCGTAGATCGCGCGGCCTTTGACGGTCAGTGACAATCGCGTGATGCGGCCATCGCTCGGATCCGCTTGGCGTTGCACGCGTTTGGCGCGCATCAGGCTTTCCACGGCTCGGCTGACCTGGACCTTGTCCATCGCCGTGCGCTCGGCCACGTCGCGCGCCGACAGGCCGGGTGTCTCGCCGAGCACTGCCATGGTACGCCACTGCGGAATTGTGAGCCCGAAGCGGTCGGAATATTGCCGTGCGATCGCGTTCGAGACGCGGTTGGTCAGGACGGAAAGGCGATACGGCACGAACCGGTCGAGATCAAGACGACGCTTGAGAGCCGCGCTACTCCGCATCGGGCTGGTTCTTCGGCAATGCCGCGTCGAAGGCGGGATGCGTCAGCGCGTGCGCCTCGATGCGTGCGATGGTCGGCCAGAGATCAAGCTCCATCTTGACGCGCCGGGCATTGGCGCATTGCGGGATGAGGCAGATGTCGGCAATGGTCGGCGCGTCGGCGTGGCAGAAAAGTCCGGTGTGCTTCGACAAGCTGAGCATCTTCTCGAGCGCATCGAACCCGACTTGGATCCAGTGCCGGTGCCAGCGCGCGATGTCGTCGTCGCTCGCGCCGAATTTTTCCTTGGTGTACTGCCCGACGCGCAGATTGTTCACCGGGTGGATGTCGCACGCCACGACATAGGCGATCTCGCGCGCCCGGGCGCGGCCATAAGCATCCTTCGGCAAGAGCGGCGGCTCAGGCACGATCTCGTCGAGATATTCGATGATGGCGAGCGACTGCGTGATCAGGTGACCGTCATGCGCCAAGGCCGGAATCAGCTCCTGCGGATTGAGCGCCTTGTATTCCGCCGTGTGCTGCTGGCCGCCGTCCTTCAGCAGATGCACGAAACGCAACTCGGGCTTGATGCCTTTCAGGTTCAGCGCAATGCGGGCACGAAACGCCGCGGACGAACGGAAATAGCCGTAGAGCGTGAAATCATCCGTCATATCTGACCACTTTCTGATCGATGGCCCCGAATATCGATTGGCCGCGCGCATCGAACATCTCGATGCGCACGGAATCGCCAAATTTCATGAACGGTGTTGTCGGGGCGCCCTTTTCGATCTGTTCGAGCGTGCGCCGTTCTGCGATGCAGCAGGAACCGGCATCGCCATGCTTGTTCGACACGGTTCCCGACCCGACGATGGTTCCGGCGCAGAGTGCGCGCGTCTTGGCGGCATGTGCAATCAGTTGCGCGAAGGAGAAGGTCATGTCGACGCCGGCATTGGGCGCGCCGAACGTCTTGCCGTTCAGACTGACATGCAGCGGCAGATGCGCCTTGCTCCCGTGCCACGCGTCGCCCAGCTCGTCCGGCGTGACGGCGACGGGCGAAAAGGCGCTCGCCGGCTTGGACTGGAAGAAGCCGAAATTCTTGGCCAGTTCCGCCGGGATCAGGTTGCGCAAGCTCACATCGTTGACCAGCATCAATAGCTTGATGTGCCGATCCGCCTGGGCCGCAACGGTTCCCATCGGCACATCGTCGGTGATGACGGCGACCTCGGCCTCGAAATCGATGCCCCAGGCTTCGTCGGCGGCGAGAATCGGATCGGTCGGCCCGACGAAGCTGTCCGAGCCGCCCTGGTACATCAGAGGATCGGTCCAGAAGGAAGGCGGCATTTCCGCGCCGCGCGCTTTTCGCACCAGCTCGACATGGGTGACATAGGCCGAGCCGTCCGCCCATTGGAATGCACGCGGCAAAGGCGACTGCAGGCGTTTCGGATCGAGCGGAGCGCCGCCTTGCTTGTTCAGCGCGTCATACACAAGTTGCAATTGCGGCGCCGTGTCTTGCCAATTGTCCAGTGCGGCCTGCAGGGTCGGCGCGATCCCGGAGGCCGCCACCTGCCGCGTCAGATCGCGCGAGACCACGACCAATGTCCCGTCGCGGCCGCCCTTGCGCGAGGCCAGCTTCATTTCACCATCCACGATTCGGCATAGTCCTTCACTTCGGTGGCCTCGGCGCCCTTGGCGAAGTCGAGCGCGTCGCGCGTGTCGATCATCACAGCCACTTCGTCGGTCATGGTCTTGGCCGCCTTGGCTCCAGCGGCGAACGCCTTGGGGTGCGGGCCGTGCGTGAAGCCGCTCGGATGCCACGTCACCATGCCGGGCTTGATGTTATCGCGGCTGAAGAACTCGCCGGCGTGATAGAAGATCACTTCGTCGAAATCGTCGTTGGAATGGAAGAACGGAACCTTCAAGGCGCCCGGATCACTCTCGATCGGCCGCGGCACGAAGGTACAGACCACGAAGCGGTCGGCGACAAAGGTCGAATGGACGCTCGGCGGGATGTGATAGCGGTGGCTCATCACCGGGCGGATATCGCGCCAGTTGAGCTTCACGACGCTGAGATTTCCTTTCCAGCCCACCGCATCGAGCGGATTGAACGGATAGGTGATGGTCGAAAGCTCGCCGCGGCGCTTGACGCTCACCTGCCATTCGCCGTCGCGCTGCGCCTTGAAGGCGGCATCGAGCTTGGGCGTCTCCAGCGCCGCGGGATCGAAGAAGGCGTGCGGCCCCAGCAGTCCGCGGTCTGGCAGTTTGTAGCTGCCATTGGTCGCCTCGATGCGCAGGATCGTGGTCGGCGATGACGGCTCCAGGCGCCACATCGTGCCGCGCGGCAGCATGATGTAGTCGCCGTCACGGTAAGACAGGTGACCAAAGTCGCAGAACAGCTCGCCGGCGCCGGCGTGAACGAAGAACAGCAGATCGCCGTCGGCATTGCGCGCGATCATCGGCATCGCCGCTGGACACAGCCACATCTCGATTCTGCAGGCCGCATTGTTCAGCAAGGGAACGAACTTGTAGGGCTGCTTCGCCGCGGCTCCGGCCGCATCGAAGGCGCGCGGGCGG
The DNA here is from genome assembly GCA_025360685.1 of Pseudomonadota bacterium. Taxonomy (GTDB): domain Bacteria; phylum Pseudomonadota; class Alphaproteobacteria; order Micropepsales; family Micropepsaceae; genus Rhizomicrobium. The sequence continues at coordinate 907 of JANYBR010000244.1, read as the reverse complement.
AGGGGCCCTTCGAACTTGGTCCAGCCGGTTGGCGCATGGCGGTGATAGATATGTGCGGCCGGTCCGAAGAAACCGTCGCGCCCGATCTCGCGCTCGAACGTGCCGGCGGGAAGGTCGGCGTGCGCCTGTTTGGAGGTTTCGCCCTCGATGCGCGGAAATTCGATCCAGTTCTTGCTCATGCCGCATTGCCCTTCGCTTCGCTCGGACCCCTGAGCACGCCTCTCTTGATCTGGTCGGCCTCGATGCTCTCAAACAGCGCCTTGAAATTGCCTTCGCCGAAGCCCTGATTGCCCTTGCGCTGGATGATCTCGAAGAAGATCGGGCCGATCGCGTTCTGGGTGAAGATCTGCAGCAACAACCCGATCTCGCTGTTGCGCTCGCCGTCGAGCAGAATGCGGTCGCGCTTCAGCCGCGCCACGTCCTCGCCATGGCCCTTGATGCGGTTGTCGAGCCGCTCGTAATAGCTGTCGGGCGTGTCCTGGAACTGCGCGCCGCGCGCGGCAAGCGTTTCGACGGAGCGGTAGATATCGTTGGTCGAGAGCGCGATGTGCTGGATGCCTTCGCCATGATAGGCGTGCAGATATTCCTCGATCTGCGACTTGTCGTCGGAGCTCTCGTTGATCGGAATGCGGATTGCGCCGTCGGGACTCGTCATGGCGCGCGACTTGAGGCCGGTCAGCTTGCCCTCGATGTCGAAATAGCGCACCTCGCGGAAGTTGAAGAGCTTTTCGTAGAAGCCCGCCCACTTGTCCATGTTGCCGCGAAAGACATTGTGCGTAACGTGATCGATGGCGCTGAGCCCGGCACCTTCGTGCACGAGACCTTTCGCCGGATCGGTGGCGACGAAGTCGACATCATAGATCGAATGCTCGCCATAGCGATCGACGAGATAGATCACGCTGCCGCC
>JANYBR010000237.1 GCA_025360685.1 Pseudomonadota bacterium | reverse complement strand
GCAAGATCCTGGAAGACGGCCCGCATCGCGAGCTGCTCGCCAGCAACGGCCCATACTCGCGCCTGTGGAACCGCCAGATGGGCGGTTTCATCGACGCGGCCTAAGCCGGCACACTCACCCTCGCGGTCTCCAACAATCCTTTCGCTTCCTTCGCACCCGTCACAGCATTGGAGTTCGGCGCGGTGGCGATCACCAGCTGACGTCCGTCCGGTCCGCCGAGCGCGCAGGAATAGGCGAATTGCGAGGTCTCGACCCGTTCGAGGATATTTCCGCCCTTTCCGATGCGTACCGCTTCGCGCCCGAGCGCGTTGGCGCACCACACCGCACCTTCGCTGTCTGCGCAGATGCCGTCGGGCACGATCGCCGGCGGATCCTTCGACAGGGTCGCCCACGGGCGGCGGTTGCTGAGAGAGCCATCTGCTCCGAGATCGAACGCCGTAAGGCCGGGAATGAAGCATTCGGCAACTACGAGCGTCCGGCCGCCATCGACCAGCGCCATGCCGTTGGGAAATTTGTGGCCCGGCGAGGCGACATTGACCTTGCCATCCGGCGTGACGCGCATGATCGGGGCGGTCGGCGGCCCGGGTTCGGCGAACAGCGGCGCCGTGCCGTGCTCTTCGATGAACTTGTCAAGATCGAAGCCGAAGCAGCCGATGAAGGCGTTGCCGTTTCTGTCGACCAGCATGTCGTTGGCGTGGAACTTCGCGACGCCCTTCAGGTCGGCATGCAGCACGGCGCGCCCGTCTGCCTCGCGGCGCAGCAGGCGCTGACTCACCATCGCCACCACCAGAAGCCGCCCGTCGGGCAGCCAGCCAAGCCCTGACGGCCGGTCGTCAATCTCCAGTTCGATGCGAACCGTGCCGTCCGGCGCGGCGCTCGACACGCGATGCTGGTGGAAATCGGAGTACCAAAACCGGCCGCCATGCCAGCGCAGGCCCTCGCCGAAATTCAATCCACGCACGAATGGTTCGGCTTTCATGGCTGTCTCCTTATATCGTTCCAAAACGCTGGAGGTCCGTTGCGGCCGAGTCAATCGGCGGCCCGGCGGCCGCGCCGGACCGGCCGGCTCTCTATATTAGCCCCTGAAATCAGGCTTTCGCGCTTTTGGGTGAGTCGCGCGCCTGCAAGGCATCAAAAATCCCCTTTATTTATCGCATTTTCTGTTGACGGCGCGTGCTATGCGCGCGGGAAATGCAGTAAAATCAAGCATTGTTTGATTCGCAAAAGGAGCAACGAGAATGGCAATAGCTGGAACGGCCGCCCCGAAGGCCGCCAAACCAAAGGTCGATACGGTGAGCACCCGCCAGCTTGGCGCCGCGCTGGCCGAGAAGCATGAAATGTCCCACAAGGGCGCCAATGCGATCCTTGAAGACATCATCGGTCTGATCACCAAGCACCTGAGGAAGGGCGCGCGCATTCGTCTCAACGGTCTGGGCATCCTCGTGGTGCGCAAGCGCGCCGCGCGCATGGGCCGCAATCCTGCGACAGGCGAGGCGATAAAAATCAAGGCGTCAAAGAAAGTCGCTTTCCGCGCCGCGAAGGAACTGAAGGAATCGATCTAACCGTCGTTTTCTTTCGGAAGATCAAGCCGGGCCGAAGCGAAAGCCTCCGCCCGGCTTTCTTTTTCTTCGGTGACTAGAGTTCCGTCCAACGCAGGCGCAGCGCATTGGCGATGACGGAAACGGAACTGAGACTCATCGCTGCGGCCGCGATGACGGGACTGAGCATCAACCCGAACGCCGGATAGAGCGCGCCCGCCGCCACAGGAATACCGATCACATTATAGACGAACGCCAGCACGAGATTCTGGCGGATGTTCCGCATCGTGGCGCGGCTCAGCGTGCGCGCCCGTGCAATGCCTGCGAGATCGCCCTTCACCAACGTGACACCTGCGCTTTGCATCGCCACGTCGGTGCCGGTGCCCATGGCGATGCCGATATCGGCTTCGGCAAGCGCAGGCGCGTCGTTGACGCCGTCTCCCGCCATTGCAACGACATGGCCCTCTTGCCGCAGCCGGCGCACCACCGCGTGCTTCTGATCGGGCAGCACTTGCGCTTCGACATCTTGAATTCCGAGTTTGCCGGCCACCGCCCGCGCCGTGGTGACGTTGTCGCCCGTCAGCATGACGATACGAATTCGGGCGGCTCGGAGGTTTGCAAGCGCAGTCGGCGTCGTGGCCTTGATCGGATCGGCGATGGCCAACAGACCCGCGAGGCGGTCGCCAGACGCCACGAACATGACTGTCGAACCGTCACGCCGCATTTCCTCTGCACGTGGTTCCAGTCCGCGCGCGTCCACGCCAAGTTCGTTCAGAAGTTGCGTGGTGCCGGCCGCGACGCGCCTGCCGTCGATTGTGGCGGCGATCCCCTTGCCCGTGACAGACTTGAAATCGGTTACGTCTCGCAGCACGACGCCGCGGGCATGCGCGGCCGAGAGTATGGCGGCCGCCAATGGATGCTCGCTCGATTTTTCCATGCTCGCTGCAAGCGAGAGCAGACCGGCTTCGTCGAATCCCTGCGCTGGAACGATGGCCACGACCTGCGGCTTTCCTTCCGTCAGCGTGCCGGTCTTGTCGACGACCAGCGTGTCGACTTCTTCAAATCGTTCCAGCGCTTCGGCGTTCTTGATCAGGATCCCGGCCATCGCGCCCTTGCCGATGCCCACCATGATCGACATCGGCGTGGCCAGGCCGAGCGCGCAGGGACAGGCTATGATCACGACGGAGACGGCCGCAACCAGCGCGTTTGCGAAGGCGGGTTGCGGTCCCCAGATCATCCAGGCTGCGAACGAAATCGCCGCCACAAGCAGCACAGCCGGCACGAACCAGGCCGAGACCAGATCCGCCAGACGCTGGATGGGCGCGCGGCTGCGCTGCGCCTCCGACACCATCGCGACGATGCGCGCCAGCAAGGTCTCGGCGCCGATTTTTTCCGCGCGCATGACCAACGCACCCGTGCCGTTCATCGTGCCGCCGATGAGTTTGGCGCCCGCCAGCTTTTCCACCGGGAGGGACTCACCCGTCACCATGGATTCATCAACGGCGCTTGATCCGTCGATCACTTCGCCGTCGACCGGAACGCTTTCGCCGGGGCGGATGCGCAGACGATTGCCCCGTTGCACCTGTTCCACCGGCACATCGTCCTCTCTGCCGTCGTCGCCTATCCGCCTGGCGTGCGCGGGGGCGAGCTTGAGCAACGCGCGAATGGCGCCTCCGGTCTGTTCGCGCGCGCGCAATTCGAGGACTTGTCCGAGAAGCACAAGGACCGTGATGACGGACGCAGCCTCGAAGTAGACCGGAACCATGCCGTCCTGCTTCAAGTTCGTCGGAAAGAGTTCGGGTGCGAACAGGGCAACGATGCTGAAGCTATAGGCCGCGCCGGTACCCAACGCGATGAGGGTGAACATGTTCATCGAACGGTTGACAAGCGAATCCCAGCCGCGCTGGAAGAACGGCCAGCCCGCCCAAAGAACGACCGGCGTGCTCAACGTGGATTGAGTCCAGAGCGACAGACTTGGCGCGATGAGATGATGCAGGTCGAACAAATGTCCGCCCATCTCGAGCGCGACGACAGGAATTGTCAGAGCCAGACCGATCCAGAACCGCCGCGTCATGTCGATCAGTTCTGCATTTGGCGCCGACTCGGATGCGACATGCAGTGGTTCGAGTGCCATGCCGCAGATCGGGCAGTTGCCCGGTCCCTTTTGCCGGATCTGCGGATGCATGGGACAGGTGTAGACCGCATCGCGATCGCTCGGCATTGATTTGGCCGGGGCCACGGCGATGTACTTGCCTGGGTTGGCCGTGAATTTGGCCAGGCAACCTGCGCTGCAGAAGACGTAGGCTTTGCCGGCATGCTCGGTGTGATGCTTTGCGGTAGCAGGATCAACGCTCATGCCGCAGACCGGATCGCGCATCGCGTCCGGCTTACTTTCCATAGCGGCTGAACAGGTCGACGAGTTCGGAGAATTTCTCCGTCTGGTCCTTTACATTGCCACTCTTGATCGCATGCGCGACGCAGTGCGCCGCGTGGTCCTTCAATACTTGTTCCTCGACGCGTTTCAGCGCTGCCTTGATAGCCTGCATCTGGACGAGTATGTCGATGCAGTAGCGGTCTTCCTCCACCATGCGGGTGATGCCGCGCACCTGGCCTTCGATGCGCGACAGGCGCGCCGTGAGTTTCGCTGTCGCTTTGGCCATGCTTGTATACCCATATGGGGTATATTAGAACTCCGGTGGCGTCGCAAAGGCAAGCGGGAACACGGATGACCGGGACACGTTTTGCGTTCGCAGCCACCATGGCCTTGGTGGCATCGCCAGCCTTTGCGCAGGACATGGGCGGCATGAACATGCCCGGCATGGCCTCCATGCCCGCAATGGTGGAGACCGGCACGCTCGGCGCCTATCCGATGTCACGCGATGCCTCGGGCACCAGCTGGCAGCCGGACGCGACGGAGCATCGCGGCATCCACCTGATGGACGGAAAGTGGATGTTCATGCTGCATGCGCGCGTGCTTGGTATCTACGACAGTCAGAGCGGTCCGCGCGGCGGCGATCAAACATTTGCCTCCGGCATGGCGATGGGCGCTGCACGCTACGATTTGGAGAGCGGCGACACGCTCAATTTTCGCGCCATGCTGAGTCTGGAACCATTCATGGGGCGGCGTGGTTATCCGCTCCTGCTGCAAACCGGCGAAACGGCAGACGGCGTCACGCTGCTGGTCGACCGCCAGCATCCGCACGACCTGCTTATGGAGTTGTCGACCTCCTTCAGCCACCGCGTTTCTGACGAAAGCAGCGTCTTCGTTTATTTCGGCTATCCGGGCGAGCCGGCGCTGGGACCGGCCGCTTTCATGCACCGCGTTTCGGCCGAAGACGTGCCGAGCGCGCCGATCACGCATCACTGGCTGGATTCGACCCATATCTCCTTCGGCGTGGTGACGGCAGGATTCATTTTGGGCGACTGGAAGCTTGAGGCATCGCGCTTCACCGGGCGCGAGCCGGATCAGTTCCGCTTCAATTTCGATTCCGCACGCTTCGACAGCTCTTCGCTGCGGCTGAGCTGGAATCCTGATCCGCACTGGTCGTTGCAGGTGTCGGGCGGCTTTCTCAAAAGTCCCGAGCAGCTGACGCCTGCCGTGAACGAAACCCGCTACACCGCGAGTGCGACTTACGTTACGCCACTCGGCGACAACGGCTCGGTCGCCGCCACGCTCGCGTTCGGCCGCAAACAATTGTCGGGCGGAGAGGGCGAGAACGGCTTCCTCGTCGAGACGGAATACAAGCCGGCCGAGGCGTGGACTATCTTCGCGCGGGCGGAATCGGTCGACAGCGCAGAGTTGTTTCCGGTGGCCGGAATCCGGACCGCAGGAGAACTCGCTCTCGGCGCCATCCATGATTGGCGCATCGCCGAGCATGCCAAGTTTGGCGTGGGCGGACTCTACGCATTCGACTTCGTGCCTGGCGCGCCGTTGCCCGCCTATGGCAGCAATCCGCACGGTGCGATGGTTTTCCTGCGACTGATTGCGGACTAGATTGCTCGTCTCTTCAGGGGCGAGCCCATTGCGATTTCGAGCACTCGACAGCTGGCGCGGCATCTGTGCCATGCTGGTCGCCGCCCATCATCTCGAAGCGCGCGGCTTTGTCTATTGGCAGCCGCTGGTACGCAACGCCTGGCTGTTCGTCGACTTCTTCTTCGTGCTCAGCGGCTTCGTCATCGCGCACGCCTATGGCGAAAAACTCTCGAATGGCGCGCAAGTAAAGGCTTTCGTGATCCGTCGCTTGGGCCGGCTGTGGCCGCTGCACGCAGCCGCGCTGGCCGCGCTGATAGCGATTGAATTCTCCTATCTTTTGATCAGCCACCCGCATCCGCTTGCCGGCGCGCGTGAGGCGTTCACGGCGGACCGTTCGTGGTTCGCGGTCCTCACGAATGTATTTCTTGTGCAGTCGCTGGGCATCCACGATTACGACACGTGGAACGGACCGTCCTGGTCGATCAGCACGGAGTTCTTTACCTATCTGATCTTCGCGGCGGTTTGCGCCGCGGCGCCCGGGCGGCGCGCGCGAACCGTCATCTGCGCTCTGCTTGCGATCGGCGCCCTTGCCATGCTCGCGCAATTTTCGCAGTACGGTATGCGCGAGACATTTCATTGGGGTATCGCGCGCTGTGTCTACGGTTTTTTCTTCGGTACCCTGACGTATGAAGCTTGGCGCCGCGGCGCGGCCGATCGTGTCGCGGGCACAGCTGCGGAAATCGCGGCGGTACTGCTCGTCATCGCGTTCGTCGTCTTTGTGCCGGGACATGCCGCGCTAGAATTCCTGGCGACGCCGCTATTCTGCCTGGCAGTGCTTGTCTTCGCGGGCGGCAGCGGTCTGGTCTCGCGCGCCCTGACGACCCCGCCCGGCGCGGCTCTCGGCCGCTGGTCCTATTCGATCTACATGGTCCACACGCTGGTCGTGGTTGTCCTGTTCTCCGGCATCGACATCGGCGAAATCGTTTTTCGCCAGCATTGGCTGGTGCACGGCCCGAACGGCCAGTCCGTTCTCGACCTGGGCGCCGGCAACGACCTCATGTTCCTCGTCTATTTGTCCGCTACGGCCGGCCTTGCCGCGCTGACCTGGCGTTTCATAGAGCTTCCGGGACAGCGTCTGTTCGCTTCATTCGTCCGTCCGGCTGAAATACGGGCCTAAACAACGTGACCGGATGGCAGCTTGTGCTGGCTTGCCCCGCTGCGCTACTTACCGCCCGGCTTTTGCGAACAAAGGACTCACTCATGGCGCGCAAGAAAATCGCCCTTATCGGTGGCGGACAAATCGGCGGTACGCTTGCCCACCTGATCGGCCTGAAGGAATTGGGCGACGTGGTCCTGTTCGACATCATGGAAGGCCTGCCGCAGGGCAAGTCGCTCGACATCGCCCAGGCCGGTCCGGTCGAGGGCTTCGATGCCAAGCTGAAGGGCACGAATTCTTATGCCGACATCAAGGATTCCGATGTCGTGATCGTCACCGCCGGCGTGCCGCGCAAACCCGGCATGAGCCGCGACGATCTGCTTGGCATCAATCTGAAGGTCATGGCCGCGGTTGGCGAGGGCATCAGGAACAATTGCCCCAAAGCGTTCGTGGTCTGCATCACCAATCCGCTCGACGCCATGGTCTGGGCGCTGCGCCAGTTCTCGGGCCTGCCGCACAACATGGTGGTCGGCATGGCCGGCGTGCTCGACAGCGCGCGCTTTCGCCACTTTCTCGCCGAGGAAATGAGTGTTTCGGTGGAGG
>JANYBR010000233.1 GCA_025360685.1 Pseudomonadota bacterium | reverse complement strand
CCTCGGCCGTCGACAGGCCTTCGATCTTTACATCGCGGATCAGACGGCGGGTTTTCTCCGGCAGGCGGCGCAACAGCTGCTCGACATCAATTTGCGCTTCCGCGGCATTGGCATCCTCGGAGCCGAACAGAATGTCCGCATCGTCCAGAGGATCTTCCGCACGGCGCTTGGTGCGACGGAAATGATCGATCAGCTTGTAGCGCGCGATCGCATGCACCCAGGCTGTAAAGGGCCGTGTCGTGTCATAAGTCAATCTACGCGCATGCATGGCAACCAACGTCTCTTGCAACAGATCTTCGGCATCCGCGGCACGGCCCGCGCCTAAGCGTCGGGAATAGTAAGCGCGTAAATAACAATTCAAACGGCGTAAGAGAGTGTCATACGCTTTGCCATCGCCGGTCAGCGATCGCAACATCAGCGCCCTCAATTCTGCTTCCGCAGCTATCAAGCCGAAGCCTTCATGTTCAATTTCGTTGGAACCGCTGCAAAGGTTACATCGCTGTTACGTCGAACACCAAATCGTCAAAACGGCGAGCGCGGGTGTAACCAACTGACCCAATACTTCGAATGGAGTGGTGTAACCAGTGGTACTTCACGATGACCAGACTGATTTCAAACGGGATTGCCGCGGCAGCGGTTCTTCTTGTCGCCAGCGCCGCCCAGGCACAGCCCGTCGTCGTCGAACTGTTCACCAGCCAGGGTTGCTCGTCGTGCCCGCCTGCCAATGCCAACCTCGCGGCAATCAGCAACCGGCCCGACGTCCTGGCTCTCAGCTTTGGAGTCACCTATTGGGACTATCTAGGCTGGAAAGACACGTTCGCCAAGCCGGAATTCACCGCACGGCAGGTCGGCTATGCGCGCGGCCTTGGTCACGGTAGTCCGTTCACGCCCCAAATCGTCGTCAACGGGTCGCTCGACACCGTGGGCAACGAGCTGCGTGAAGTCGAACGGCTAGTGGCGTCCGCAACGCTCAACGGCCCGCAGATCGGTGTCGTGGGTGACAAACTTTCCATCGCCACCGCCAAAGTGGCTGCCACCGCCGATGTCTGGCTTGTCCGTTACGAGCCCAGAACGATCAATGTCTCGGTCGCGCGCGGCGAGAACGAAGGCGTGACCTTGCCGCACAAGAATGTGGTTCGCTCACTCACTCGTCTCGGCGGCTGGTCGGGCCACGCCGAAGTTTTCCAAATTCCACCTGCGCAGGACGGTCTCGCGACTGCGATCCTCGTCCAAGGACCGAATGGCGGAGCCATTCTCGCCGCCTACAAAGGATAAGCAGAAGGACAATCCGTTCCGGGGGATTCCCGAAACTCGCGCCGCGCGCGCGACAAAATCAACCAGACAATAGAAAGAGAACTTTTATGAAGGCACATCTCACACTCGCCACTCTCGCATTCGGCCTCACGCTCGCAACGGGCGCCTATGCCGAAGGTTCGATGACACCCAGCAACACGATGGCGCCCGCCAATACGATGGCTCCCGCCAACAGCATGGCAACAAAAGACGCCATGTCTGCCAACGCCATGACGGCGACGAAGAAGCCGATGAAGCACAAGAAGAAGCCGATGACGTCGAGCAACGCCATGGCGCCGGCCAATACCATGGCCCCGGCCAACACGATGGCTCCGGCCAACACCATGGGCGGCTCCTCGCACTAATCCCCAGCGTACCAGTGCAGGAACGCCCAGAACGGGCGGGACGCTATTCCTCCGCGTCCCGCCCGCTCGCTTGAACCATTGATCGGCATGGGCCGGCGCGTCTAGCATGCGCCATGATCAAGCGCCGGCATGGAAATCTCGTTCTGCTGAAAGAAGCTGCACCCTCGGCTTCGCTGCAGCTGGAGCGCGACGGCTATGCACTGTTGCGCGATGTCCTGACGGCGGACGGAATCGCAGCCCTGGGTGCCGAAATTTCAGAAGTTTATGAGCGTTCGCAGGCCGATCGCCCGCAGGACGTGCACGGCGAGTTTCGCCACGGCATGCTGAACCGCTCGCCGCTCTCGCAAAAGGCGGTCGCTTCGCGTGCCATCCTCGACGCGATTGAACCGCTTCTGGGCGAGGACTGCCACGTCATCGCGAACACCGCCTGGCGCAATGTACCCGGTCATCAGGGCGGGCCATGGCACGTCGACGCCGGGCCGCATGTGCCACGTCCCGAAAATGTGCCCTGGCCTGACGCCATCCCCTACCCTGTATTTGCGATCGGCGCGCACATCTTCCTCCAGGATTGCCCGCTGGAAGCCGGACCGACGGCAGTCCTGCCGGGCTCACATCGTTCGGGCCGCTTGCCGCCCCGCGACCGCATCAACGACATGGCCTTGACCTTCGAAAATAAGCCGGCAGTTCTCTTGCCTGCTCGCGCCGGCGACGCGATCCTGTTCGTTTCGGACGCCTGGCACCGCGGCACGCAGGCCCAGCCGGATTACGGGCGCTTCTTCCTGCAGGTGCATTATGCCAGACGGGACATAGCGCAACGGATATTCATGACCAGCGAGATCAACCATGTCACGCCGGACGCGGCGGAGCGTGCCACAAGCGAGCGCGAGCGCACCTTGATCGGACTGCACGCGCCGTTTTTCTACGACGCGTAGAGATCCTGTCGTCTAGATGTGGATGAATTCCGTGCTGACCCGCGGCTCGGGAGCTTTCGCTGTGTGCAGGTCCAGTGCAATCATGGCCCGCAACTCTCCAAACAGGCGGCGCACCTGCATGCCGTCGATGAAGTCATCGAGCGCCAGATAGATGTCGAGTTGTCCCTTGGCGCTGCGGTCGTCGGCCACGACGTTCATCTCACGGATTGGACAATGGGCGCGTAGATTTTCTTCTCCCTGGCTGAGATCTGATTTCAGCAGGGACAAGCTTTGCGCCGTCAGCTCCTCGACCTTCACACGATACAGAAACATGGCCGCCCTTCGGTTCTGCCCCCAATGCGGGAACCGAAGAAGCGTGACAAAAAAGTGCTAAATGCGAGCTATGCAATCCGATTGCATTTTACGCATCGAATTCGCTGCGAACGCCGGCGCGCGACGAGGCTAAGTGACTCAATTTGCAATGAGATCAGAGTCTTCGCGCGGAGTTAACGAAGGTTAACGCTTAACCATAACGTACCCCTCAAATGAGGGGGGCGCATGTGCTTGATTCATCAGACTCTTTGCGTTATTAATAGTTTGTTAACCATTCCTGAATCGTGACCGACGACTCAACGATCGGCAGAACGGGAACGATGGTGAGGGCGCCCAAGAACGACGCCCGTGGGGTGCCTTCGGACGGACAAGAACATAGTTCTCCATGGGGTACCGTTATGCTTGCGTACGAAGAGTTGAAGGGTTCGACGGGCCGACAAGTCCGCTTCCGTCCACAGCGCTATGACGCGCGCCAATTGTTTCCCAGCCTTGCGCCACGGGTGCGGGTAAGGTCGAACGCGTACCGGCTGCATGACATCAGCCTCGGCGGCCTCGCGGCTCTTTCCAAGCAGTCGCACGACGATCACCTGGAAGTCGGCGAGACTGTCTCACTCAGCATCCAGCAGTCGGGCTTGCCGATCTTCGAATCCATTGCGCGCGTCTGCCGCTCCGAGAACACGGTGTTCGGTTCAAAAGTCGCGTTCAATTTTGTCGACCGCTTTATCGAGTTCGACAAACTGCTCACCCGCAACACCCAGGCACAGATCGCGGCGCGTTCGCCGCTGTTCGTAAGTGAAACAAGCCAACTCGTGCCATCCGAATATCGCGCCTTTTGTGCCGACGTGCTCAAGCTTCTGCGTTCCTATCGCGCCGTTCTGGAGTCCAATTTGTCCGTCGCCGTCGGACTGAAACATGGCCTGGACCAGGGCGAGGCGTTCGAAACCTGCGAACCACGGCTATTGCAGCAATGGCGCTCCTTGTGGCGCATCGGCAACGACCTGACTCATGCCATGGTCAACGAACGCGAAGTGCGCGAGGCAACCAAGGAGTTCACGGAAATGGTGCTGACTCCCGAATTGCGCATGGGCGCGATCTGGGACCGCTCGTACGCAAAGCCACTGGGCTATCCTGGTGATTTTGAAATCATGAACCAGGTCTATGACTGGGAGCGGCTCGGCAACAATGCCTATGAGATGCTGATGCACCGCGTCGGACTCGAAGTCGCCGAGTGCATTCGCACCCGCATGGAAGTGGTACGCACACATATTTCCGATGTGGTGCATGCGCGCGGACATGACCGTCCGGCGCGGATCACCAGCCTCGGCAGCGGGCCGGCGCGCGAGGTTGGCGCATTCCTTGCCAGTCATACGGGCTCGGGACATCGGGCGGAATTTTCCCTGATCGACCAGGAGATGGACGCGCTGCAATACGCCCATGAGTCGACCTATCCGTACGTGTTGAATTCAGACGGCCGCGTCAAAGTGCAGGGTCTGAACATCTCGTTCACCGACATCCTGCGCGGTACCAACGGCCTGGCGGGATTGCCGCCGCAGGATCTGGTCTACTCGGTTGGCCTTTTGGATTACCTGACGGCCCATCGCGCCAAGGCGCTGACAAGGCGGCTCTACGACCTGCTGATGCCAGGCGGCCTGCTGATCATCGGCAACATGAACGAGTGTTCGTTGAGCAATTTCTGGCCAATGGAGTTCATTGCCGACTGGACGCTGCAATACCGCAGCGACGCGGACATGATGGCCTGGGCTGACGGCCTCAACTCAGCGGCGGCATGGACCGAAACCGAGCGCACGGGCCGCGTTCGCCTGCTGTTCGTTCGCAAGCCCTGAAAATCGCGTCAGCTCGCGTGCTGCATTGGCAACACAGGAGATTTGCGCAGGCGATCTGCTGGCAGGCGCACGACCACGGTTGTGCCGCGCCCGACCTGGCTCTGTATGTCGAAGGTGCCGCCATGCAGTTCGGTGAGCTTGCTCGTGAGCGGCAGGCCGAGGCCGGTGCCGCCATGGGTGCGCGACAGCACCGTTTCCACTTGCTCGAACGGCCGGATCACGCGCGCGATGTCCTGTGGCGCGATACCGATGCCCGTGTCCTGCACCTGGATGAAGATGCCGTGCTCGCGATCGGCCACGACGCTGAGCACAACCTTGCCGCCCTCGACCGTGAACTTGATCGCATTGGTGAGCAGGTTGAGCACGATCTGACGGATCAGCCTCTCGTCGACATAGGCGAATATCGACTCGCCCGCATTGGCGAAGCTCAGGCTCACGCCGGCGGTAACCGCACGCCCGCGGCACATGCGCATCGCATCGTCGAGGCAACGCACCAGATCGATGTCCTCTTCCTGGAGCGTCAGCTTGCCGGCCTCGGCTTTGGCCAGGTCGAGAATGTCATTGATGATCGCCAACAGGTGGTTGCCGCTGTCGTTGATGTCCCTGACGTACTCCGAATAGCGCGAGTCGCCGAGCGTACCGAACAACTCTTTTTTGAGAATGTCGGAGAACCCGATGATGGCGTTGAGCGGCGTACGCAGCTCATGGCTCATGTTGGCGAGGAACTCGCTCTTGGCCTTATTGGCCTTGTCCGCCTCCAACAGCAAGATGTTGGCCGCTTCGTTCTTGGCCTGGATGACTTTCTGGGCCCGATAGCTGCGCCGAATGTACATTTCCTGGATGTAGCCGGAGAACAGGCCGACCACGGTCGCCATGACGAGGAAGAAGTTGTTGTTGAGATAGTCCTTGACCGGAATCGGATTGATCCGCGTCGAGACGACTTCGTACAGCGTCACCAGCAAGAGCGAAATAACCACCGAATTCAGAAAGCGCAGACGCACCAGAGAGCTGCCGTAAATCACGACCATGATGAGGCCGGCGTAGTAGAAACTGTTGAACGGCGGTGGCATGATCGCCGTCATGATGATGACGCCGATTCCCGGTGCGATCATCGCAATCGAAAGAGCGCCTTGTGCAAACCTATCGAAGGCTGGCACAAACGTCATCGCTGCGGCGGCCAGCAAGATGGGACAGACGATCGCATAGCGCACGAACCACAACTCGGCGACGGCATTTCCGCCGACGACCCAGTCCAATATTCCGAACATCAGATACAGAACGGCCGCGGCCACGAGATAGGTTCGAATGATGACGCGGGACTCGTTGAGGCTTTCGATCATGTAGTGTCGTTCGACAGACGGGTCGCGAAAGCGCAGGCGCAGTCGGTCGATGCCGTACGCTTCGTCGGGCGTCGTCAGGCTGTTGTCGAATTGCAAAGACATTTCCATGGCCAGGGGGCTTTTCAGTGCCCCACGGCATCATCGGCGGCCCTAGTAAAGAATTGCATAGCACGGAAGGTTAACGCTGCTTTCAGCAGATTTACGCATTCGCAACACGTTGAAAGGAATGGATTGTATGTTTAGTCCCGGCGCGACAGAGCGCCCATTCGAGACCACCATGCGCACAATCGACGTGATGATTTTTGCCGCTATCGCGGCTTGGTCCGTCACGCCCGCTTTTGCGGCCGGTTATGGTCTGAAGGAACACAGTGCAGACGCCATGGCCGCCGCCTATGCGGGTGCCGCGGCCACACAAACCGATGCAAGCTATCTTGCCTACAATCCCGCATCGCTGGCTTCGGTCGTCGACCAGGATTTCTCCGTCAGCCTGGTTGAAATCCTGCCGGGCTCCAGGGCCGACTACACCACTGCCACGACCACATTGGGAGTTCCGACGGGTGGCTCGCCGAAACCGGTAGGCTTCATCAGCGACGCCACTGTTCCCGCATTCGGATTCCGTCAAAGGATTTCCGACCGCTGGGCTGTTGGCCTGTCGATCTCCGCGCCCTGGGGATTGCGTACGGATTATCCGTCGACCTGGGGCGGACGCTACTACGCGCAGAAGTCATCGCTCCTGACGATCAATGCCACTCCGACCGTATCGTTTCAGCTCACTCCGGGGCTCTCCCTCGGGGCGGGCCTGCAGATCGAGTATGCCCAAGGCACGCTCACGAGCGCGATCGACACCGGCACGCTAGGTTTCCTGAACGGCATTCCCGGTTCGATTCAGGGTGCGCAAGACAGTTTCGCGCGACTGAGCGGCACGAGCTGGACCGCCGGCTATACGCTCGGCATCATCGATCGCATCGGAAATGTCAGTCTGGGCATCTCCTATCGTTCTTCTCTGCAACACGACCTCAAGGGGCCGCTGACTTTCACATTGGACAGCAGTGGAATCGGCGCAACCATCCGCGGACTCACGGGGTTGTTCCCAAATACGCGCCAGGTCACACCGCTGACCATGCCCGACGAGATCGAATCCGGCGCGCGTATCGATCTGTCCGATCAATGGACCGCACTTATGGAACTGGACTGGACTCATTGGAGCCGGTTCCGCGCGCTGACGGTTATGGCGGCAAATCCTTTGCAGCCGAATGATGTGACGACCACGCGCTGGAAGGATGCATTTTTTGCTTCCGTCGGCGCCGAATACCGCGCCGACCCATTCTGGACGTTTCGCGCCGGCGCCGGCTTCGACCAGAGCCCGACACGCGATGCCACGCGCGAGCCGCGTATTCCGGACGCCGACCGGATCTGGCTGTCGGCCGGCGTTCGCTACCGCATGAGCGACAATATGGATCTCAATTTCACAGCCTCGCGGCTCTTCAACATTCAGCAGGACATCTCCCTCAATCCGGGCATACCGGGTGCGACTTTGCGCGGTACACTGATCGGAACAACCCAGTCCTACGTGAACGTGGCTGGCTTGCAGATTTCCTACCGGCCGGACTGACTGTGCATGTCGCAGGGCCGAGCGACGGCGGCGTCACGCACCACTTCGCCGCGCACCCAAGCGTCCGAATTTCGATGGTGCATCGGGCCCATGCGAACCTTGAATGCGCACTAAGCGTGTCCCGACCGAGGCGACTGATCGGCCGCCAGAGCAATGCGCACGACGTCAGACAGGCTCCGCGCATTCATCTTGTCCATGATATTGGCGCGATGGATCTCGATCGTCCGGGGCGATATACCAAGCTCATAGGCCGCCACTTTGTTCGACCTTCCTGCCACGAGCTTTTCGAGAACATTGCGCTCACGCGGCGTCAGCTGGGCGATCAGTTCATGTGCGGTCTTGGCTTCAGCGAACCGGTCGCGATGTTGCTGACCGGCCTTCAGTGCGCGCTTGACGCTTTCAAGCATATGCTCGTCATCGAATGGCTTCTCGACAAAGTCCATCGCGCCGGCCTTCATCGCACGAACGGCGAGCGGAACATCACCATGGCCGGTCATAATGACAATCGGCACATCGATTTCCCGTTTGGCGATTTCTTCCTGCAATTCCAGGCCATTCATGCCGGGCATACGGATGTCCGTCACCAAACAGCTTCCGGCCAATATGGCTTCGCTCAGGAGTGCCCTTGCGGACTCATACATCCTCACCGCGTAGCCAGCGGATTCCATGAGCGCACGCATGGAGTCGCGCATTGCCGCATCGTCATCCACGATGAGAATCGTCGAGCGGTCCGTCATGCCGCCACGCTTCCCGCACACAACCGCCGGACACGACCGTGCCCCGCTCGCGTGCCGTTCGCATGAATTATCGCGGGTCCGTAGCCAGTGACGTGGCGCAGCCGATTGCAGGCAGAGCCGTATATCTGAGCCGCACCAGTCGATTTGGTTTCACCAGCACCGTCAGTTGCTGTTGCACTCTGCACGTGAGGAAGTGGGTCGTTTTTCATCCCGGATCAGCCGTGTGATGCTTTTCGTCGGCGACGCCTGGAACGCCAATGCAGGACTCAATAATACACAGTATACACTCAATTTATAAGCCTCATTTACAATGCTGATTCGCCCGTCAGATAGTCCAGCTCCGTAATTCTAGCGCTAATACTGGTCAGAACCACTTGTAAAAACAGACAATTTGACCATTTGTCCGATCATCTCAGATCTCGACCTCTGTCACCTTGACAAACTGACATAAAGTCAACGACTAGCCTTCGAGACACGAGCGGGTTCACGCTGTTCGAAGGGCAAAGCGGCCGCTTCGCTGCACACTCGCTGCAAGCCGCTTAGCTACTCCGGGATGTGCCCCAAGCCGGCAGACAATGGCCGGCCCATGCGCCATCTGTCATGGCAACCTGGCCGGCGCGATTCATTCGATGAGCTGGTCGTCGCCGTCGCCGGTCCCGTTGAAGACCGCGCGCCGATTGCTGCAGACAAATGTTCTTCGACCACTGCGAAGTGCCGCGCGCGGATAGGTACAAGACCTGATGCGCGTGCGGCAACGAATTCACGATTTGTGCATCGTGCCAGCGCAACCCTTCGGGCGACGCAAACACCTTAGTTGCCGCCCGGTACGGAGCAAGGGAACGATGCAATCCAGGACTCTGGCTGTACCTGTTCCTGCGCAAGAAGACGCAGAAACGGCTGCGACGAATTCCGGCGTGAACGATTTCTTTGGCAAGCGCGGGGTTTTGCGCAAGGCTGTCCTTGACAACTTCCATTTCTCGATTATCGCGACCGACGAAAGAGGAATCATCCAGGTCTTCAATTCCGGCGCCGAGAAAATGCTGGGATATTCCGGCGAGGAGGCGATCGACAAGATTACTTTGGTTGGAGTGCTGGATTCGGCGGAACTGATCGCCCGCGCCGCCATGCTCAGCGAGGAATATTCAACTTCCATAACTCCCGGCTTCGAAGCGCTGGTATTCAAGGCCGATCACGAAATCACCGATATCTACGACATGACGTGGTTCCGCAAGGATGGCAGCCGTCTGTCTGCGACGATTTCCATCACAGCACTTCGGACCGGACAGGGTTCGATCAGCGGATATCTTCTTTTCTTAAACGACAACACCGCGCGCAACGTCGCCAAGGCGAAAAGCGTGCCGGCAGCCGAACACCGTCTGGACGCGCAAGAGAATTTTCAACTGATGGTCGAGAGCGTGACGGACTGTGCCATCATCATGCTTGACGAAGAAGGCCGTGTGAAAACCTGGAACTTGGGTGCCCAGCGGATAAAGGGTTACGAGGCCGCGGAAATCATCGGTCAGCCCATCAGCCGCTTTTCCATTCCGGAGGACGTCGCGGCCCAGAAGCCCGAGCGGTCGCTGCGCGAGGCCGCATCGACCGGCCGCTTCGAGGACTATGGCTGGCGCGTGCGCAAGGATGGCACGAGGTTCTGGGGCCACACCGTGATCACGGCCATTCGCGACTCCGGCGGCAAGCTTCTGGGTTTCGCGAAATTGGCGCGCGACATGACCGAGCAGAAAAGTGCGGATGACGCGCTTAGGGAAAGCGAGGCCAGGTTGCGTTCGATCCTCGACACAGTCCCCGACGCGATTGTCATCGTCGACGAACAGGGCGTGATCGAATCCTTCAGCCCCGCGGCGTCACGGCTGTTCGGCTACACGCCTGTCCAGGTGACCGGCCGCAACGTCAAGATGCTGATGCCGCCTTCGGACCGCGACCGGCACGATGGTTATCTCTCTCGATATCTCCGCACCGGCGAGAAGCGAATAATCGGAACTGGCCGGTTGGTCGCGGGCATGCGCCGGGACGGCAGCACATTCCCCGTGGAGCTGGCGGTCGGTGAGGCACAACGGGGCAAGCGGACGTCATTTACCGGCTTCTTTCGTGACATGACGGAACGGCAGAAAGTCGAGGCCGAGTTGATCGAGGCGAGGGCCACGGCGGAGGCGGCCAACAAGGCCAAGTCCGAATTTCTCTCGAGCATGAGCCACGAGCTGCGCACACCGCTAAATGCCATACTCGGCTTTGCACAATTGATGGCGTCCGACACACCGAAGCCGACCAGCGGCCAGACGACGAGCATCGATCAGATATTGCAGGCGGGTTGGTATCTGCTCACGCTGATCAACGAAGTCCTTGACCTGTCGCTGATCGAATCGGGCAAGCTGACGCTCTCCCCGGAACCGGTATCCGCAGCGGACATTCTGTCCCACTGCAAGTCGATGATGGAACCGATTGCGCAAAAGCGCGGTATCGAGATGACATTTCCGTCCTTTGACACGGAGTGTTTCGTCCTGGCTGATAGAACTAGGCTACGCCAAGTGCTGGTCAATCTTCTCTCCAATGCCATCAAGTATAATCGCCCCAATGGCAGGATCGTGGTGGACTGCGCCGCTCGACCGAAGGGACATGTTCGTCTCAGCGTGCAAGACACGGGCGCGGGTCTGACGCCGGAAAAAATTTCACAGCTGTTCCAGCCGTTCAATCGTTTGGGCCAGGAGGCCGGCACCGAGCAAGGCACCGGCATCGGACTGGTCGTCACCAAGCGCCTGGTGGAAGCGATGCAAGGAACGGTCGGCGTCGAGAGCCAGGTCGGTTCGGGAACCGTCTTTTGGGTCGACCTGCTGGAGACGGTGCCGTCGCAGGTGCGGACCACTCACGCCAATCCGAGGGCCGGCTCTACGACGCACGTGAACGACAAAATTCCGGTCCGCACGGTGCTTTATGTCGAGGACAATCCCGCCAATTTGAAACTGGTCGAAATGCTCATCTCTCGACGTCAAGATCTGCGCCTTTTAAGCGCGCGAACAGGCGACCTCGGCATCGAGCTCGCACAGACCTATCGGCCCGACGTCATTCTCATGGATATACATTTGCCCGGCACAAATGGCGTGACGGCCATGACGATTCTGCGCCAGGACCCCAAAACCGCGCACATCCCCATCATTGCGCTGAGCGCGAATGCCAATCCGCGCGATGTCGAGCGTGGTCTTGCAGCGGGGTTTCTGCGCTATCTCACAAAGCCAATCAACGTTGACGAACTTCTGGAAACGCTCGAGCTGGCACTTGTCCCGCCGACCGCAGCCCCTCCTCTCAACCCAAAGGCGGCATAGGAAAATGGCAAATCCATCCGACATTGTCGGAAGCAGAATCCTGATCGTCGATGATCACCAGGTAAATGTTCAAGTCCTGCAGTCCATGCTGCAACGCTCAGGCTATCTGAACATAACGACAACCACGGATCCGACCGCGGTATTCGGTCTGCATCGCGAAAAGGTTTTCGACCTCATCCTGTTGGACATCCAGATGCCGGTGATGGACGGGTTCCAAATCATCGACGGTCTGAAGCAGATCGAAACTGCAAACTATCCCTCTATCCTGGTCATCACGGCTCAGCCGGATCACAAGCTACGGGCCATGCAGGCCGGCGCCAAGGACTTCATCAGCAAGCCCTTTGATCACGCAGAGGTGCTGACACGCATCCACTACATGCTGGAAGTGCGCCTGCTGAGCGAAGAAACCCGGAACTACAGCAAGCGCCTCGAAGAAACCGTTCAGGAACGCACCGTCGAATTGCGCCGCAGCGAGGAAATGTTCCGCGAACTGGTTGAAAACATTCCGGAAGCGCTCTGGATCAAGGATCTCGAGCATCAGACGATCGAGTATGTGAATCCGGCCTGGAACAGTTTGAACGGCGTACGTGCGACGCCGGGAGATCCGCTGAAGAAAGGACATCAGACAATCCACCCCGACGATTTAAAGTGGGTAACTCATGAGCGGCGCAAGTCTCTCTGCAAGCGCACAAGCAACGAGTACCGGCTTCTGCGCCCGGACCAGAGCGTACGGTGGGTTCACACAAAGTCATTCCCGATAACCAGCCAATCGGGCAAATCGCCCTGGGTGGTTGAAATCATCGAAGACGTCACGCAACGTCGTGAGGCCCAGCTCCAATTGGTGCACCTTGCGCGCCATGACACGCTGACAAACCTTCCCAATCGCGCGCATGTCTACGAGTCGCTGCGCGAAGCCTTGGCCTATGCCAGCATCCAGGGATCAAGCGTTTCTTTCATGCTGCTGGACGTTGACTTCTTCAAGAACGTGAACGATACGCGCGGACACACGGCCGGTGACGCCCTGCTTCGCGAGTTTGCCGCAAGAGTGGCGACATGCTCGCGACCGGAAGACCTCCTCGGACGCCTGGGAGGCGACGAATTCGCGCTGATCGTCGCGACACCGGCCGATACTTTCGGTGCACAATTCATCGCCGCACGAATTCGAAAGGCCTTGAAGACACCGCTTGTCGTCGACGGCCAGGAAATACCGGTCACCGCGAGCATTGGCATCGCGAGCTATCCCTTCGACGCAACCGATCTGGAGGGGCTCATACGCTGCGCCGATATCGCCATGTACGAGGCAAAGGCTTCCGGGCGGAACGCGTCGCGCACATTCACGCCACAGATGAACGCGCGTGCGTTGGAAAAAGCCGAGATCGGAGAGGAATTACAGCTGGCGCTCGCGCGCCGAGAGTTCGTACTCCACTACCAACCGAAAATTCAGATCGAAACTGGCCGGACGTCGAGCGTCGAAGCGCTCATCCGCTGGAATCGCCCGCAACACGGACTTGCCCTCCCGGGCGACTTCGTTCCTGCGCTTGAAGAAATGGGCCTGATCATTCCCGTTGGCGCCTGGGTCATCGAGACCGCTTGCCAGCAGATTCACGCGTGGGAAACTGCGGGCCTCGGTCCAGTTCGGATCGCGGTCAACGCTTCATCGCGCCAGGTGCGGGAGGAACGGTTCGTCGCCCAGGTGGCTGATGCGTTGCAAGCCAATCATGTCAACCCCAGCCTTCTGGAAATCGAGATAACCGAAGGCACGTTCATGGAGCATGACGCGATTACCGACGCCGCGCTTCGAAGTCTCAAGGATATGGGTGTGTCGATATCGATTGACGATTTCGGTACGGGCTACTCCAATCTGGCCTACTTGAAGCGGTTTCAAGTCGACGCGCTGAAGATCGATATCACCTTTGTTCGCGATGTGGCGACCGACGCGGATGCGGCGACAATCGTCGTGGCCATCATCAACATGGCGCACGATCTGCGCTTGAAAGTCGTCGCAGAGGGTGTGGAAACAGCAGAGCAGCTGAAATTCCTTCACTTCCACGGCTGCGACGAAGCTCAGGGCTTTTTGTTTTCGCACCCGCTGGCGGTGGACGAACTGACCGGAAAACTTTGGCAAGCGGCTGCACGCGAGGCGGAACAGAAATTGATTGCGCCGGAAAGAGGGCGCAGGACGGCCCATGCCTAGCGCTGCGTCACCGCCGGCACTCCCCGAAAATACCGAGCTGCCACCGTTTGCTTACGCACACCGCCCGTCCCGGCAGCGAACATGCCTCATGGGCAAACTCGTCTATGGCGAGGGCGGCTTTCTGCCGGATGACGCATTTACCCTCGACTGCGCGATCCACGATCTATCCGAGGGAGGCGCCAAGATCATTCTCAAACATTTTCAGTCGCTGCAGCCACATCTGTACCTGATCGTGGTCAAATTTTGTGTGGCGTATCGGGCAACGATTGTGTGGCAGAAATTCCCCGCACGCGGCCTCAAGTTTTCCAAGACTCACTTCTTGAACGCCAGCCTGCCCGACGAAATAAACGTCCTAAGGCGCCTTTGGCTCGAATTGAGTTCGCGACCGGGTGCAAATTTCAGGTAGACGCAATCCGGCTCGGTCATTTTGATCGATACGGGTCCATGCCGGCTAGGCGCCTTGCGACAAGCGAGGTGCCAGCGGTAGGCAGAAGCGGAAGCCTGTTCCGACTTGTATATCGTTCAAACGCCAGATCCGCCCGCCATTGGCCTCGACGAGCGTCTGGCAAATCATCAGGCCTAAGCCCATGCCGCCGCTCTTCGAGGTATTGAACGGTTGGAACAAGCGCTCCGAAACGTCAGGCGGCAATCCTACCCCGGTGTCGCGCACGCTCACCTCTGCAAAGCCCGGCTCGCCCACGACGGTCGTAAGGGTCAATGTGCGCTCGTCACTTTGAGACATCGCCTCGACGCCATTTCGAATGAGATTGATGAGAATCTGTTGGATTTGCACCCGGTCAATCAGAACAGGCGGCACACTGCTATCGAGCTCGAGTTTCACGTCGATATCTGCATAGGATGCGCCGAACAGAACCAGGGCCAGCGAATCCCGCACTGTTACATTCACATCGTCCGCAACGCGGCGGCATTCACGCTTTTCGATGACATCCTTAAGACCGCGAATGACGTTTGCGGCACGCAGTGTCTGCTGCTGAGCCTTCTCAATCAGTCCCTTGGCATGTACCAGCACATCCGAGCCGGCCCTCGGCGCGTCGAGTGTCCGCTTGGCCGCGCCGACATAGTTGGCGATTGCCGCGAGTGGCTGGTTGAGCTCGTGCGCAATTGCGGCAGTCATCTGACCCATCGCGTTCAGCCTGGATACGTGGAGCAATTCGACCTGCAGCTCTCGCACGCGAAATTCCCTGGCCGTGCGCTCGGCCAACAACGTGTCCTTCTCGGCGATCAGCGCCTTCATCTCCTCAATGGCGCAGTTCATTTGCGCAGTTCGTTCCGAATTGATGACGGCTTCCGAAATGACATTGGCGAAGGCGGTGAGGAAAACAATGTCATAGTCATCGAACATTCGCCGGATTGGGCTATCAACTTCCAGGACACCCCATGAGCGGTCTTTGCCCTTGATCAGAACGTCGGCAGTCGACACGACTCCGTGTTCGGCATAGAACGCCGGGAGCGCGAAGCTGTTGTTTGTCCTGATATCCTCCAGGATCACCGGTTCGCCCGTCACGAACGTTCGGCCCTGAGTGGAACGTTCGTCGGCCGTCGAAACCAGGTGTCCGACAATGTCCGCTCGCCAGCCGTGCCCAGCAACAATCAACAGGTCGTTGTGGTCCTCGCGATATTGGCAAATCTTTGCGTACGGGACGTTCAGGCTGTTGGCGCAGACGCGCGCTGCGTCGTGCAAAATTCGCGATAAATCATTTTCGCTCAGCACAAAGGATCCGAATGCCGCCAACGCAGCTTGCTGATGCCGAAGTCCTTCTATCGCGCTGGTTCCGGACATCGACCCTCCCATCTTCCTGTCCCCGACAGGCTGCGACGGAAGCGTGCGGCAAGGCTGTTCAATTTTGATCAAGGAGAGGCTGCAAATCGCAGGCACACGCCTGCGCTGCTAAGGAATACTACCTATATGACCGGTCGGGCGGACTGCGTAGTCTCCTCGTATCGAACAGCGGGCGACCAACGATGTCTCAATTCGGGGGCAGGTTCATCTATGTCGTCGATGACGATGATGGCGTGCGCGAATCTACGATCGAGCTGATGGCGTCGGCGGGTATCGAGGCCCGCGGCTTTTCGTCGGCGCGCGATTTTCTAGAGACTTTCGATTCCGAAGCCGGTTGCATTCTACTCGACTTGCACATGCCCCAGCTCTCCGGTTTTCGCACGCTTGAAATTCTCCGCGGCCGCGGCAACACCGTGCCGGTCGTCCTGTTCAGCGGCCGGGCCGACGCGGCATCGGACTATCTCGCCAGTCAATCAGGCGTGATCGCATTGCTGGCCAAACCCATCGAGCACAACGAATTGATTGGGCTGGTCCGCTGCATACTAAAGTCGGATGCTTGACGGTAGACGCTGCGTAATCTCGCTCTCAGCTTTTCATCAGTCGAGCGGAAGAGCCGGGTCGGCCCGAACTATCAGCTGCCAAATTGCACAATCGTGAAAATGAGAGCTGTCCAGAACGCCGCGCCCAGCGCGGAAACAATTTCGGCTCGCTGGCTGAAGCGCCGGAGAGCTTCCAGCGACGGTCCCGCGCCCTTTACCCAGGCACTGTCCAAGCTAGCCACGTTTGATCCCCTTCCAATTCCCGCCCTCGCACCCCTACGGCCTGAGAGCGACTGTGGTACCCGCCTGGTCCGAGCCAGCGGAAAGCAACGCCTCAATCCGTGCGATCGCATCTTTGATCAGGAGCTTTCGTTTCTTTAGCCGGGCAATCAGTAACTCATCGCACGCGGCAGTTTCGGAGAGCTTTGTCACCGTGTCGTCGAGATCGCGGTGTTTTTGGATCAACTCGACGCGTCGTATTCGTTGGGCCTCTTCGCCGACTGTGAAGGGCGAGGGAGTGGGTACGCTCTGCCGGTGGCGGTCGCCCGCCAGACGCGGTGCCGGCGGCGTTGTTTTGGGACTAGTGCGAAAGACCTGCTCGTCGGTGGAATGCATAGCTACACCCTTGCGAATGTGTCTGTGCTTCCCGGTCGGCACCCCGTGCCACTCTGAACGTCACCATTTCCGGGACTCGACTCGAAGGAATTTTGGCCCGGTATTATGGTTAACAAATCATTAATGACCCTAAAAATTGGTTAAGTCAAGCAAATCTATCTGTGGGCGGATGATCCACGCGCGGACATTTCCTTGTGCCAGGCGGTCAGGCTCGGCTGACGCCAGATCGCTTCAGGCTGTAGTCCGTCCTTCAACCCAAGCGCACGCGATGTCGCTTCGGACAGGCTCCGGCCAAGGTAGGCCCTGCAGATCGCACGCCAGTCGCACGCAAGCGGCGGCGAACTTCCGATCGTTTTGGGGATCAGCTGAAGGTACCCTACCATCGAGCGGTGGGGCAAAACGGCATTCGCCAGGCATGACCCGATATGTGGTCGTCCTCTTTCTTGTCACGCTGTGTTTTTACGGCGCGATCTGCGCTCTCTGGCTGCTTGGCCAGCACGCGGCGTACTACGAGTTCTTGCGAGCACTTGGAGTCCAGCCCTGGCAACAGCCATTCCTCGACTTGAGAGGCGCCCTATCGTGGGGCGAGTGCCACCGGCGTGGAATCGACGTTCTCGCGACAAATCCGTGTGACCCGCTGAACAGGTTACTCAACTATACGCCACTGCTATTGGTGCTACCCCTGCACGCGGCAGATTCGGTCGTCGGCGGCTTGGTACAAGACACTGCTTTCTTGATTGCGGTCCCGCTGGTGCTTCGCCCGCGATCCTTGGAAGAGTTGGCTCTTGCGATCATCGCCTGCCTATCAACCGTCACGATCTACGCGCTTGAGCGGGCCAACCTCGATGTACTCATCTTCTTCTTACTTGCTCTGACTGGGCTGCTTTCGGCGCGCGGGCGGATCGGACGTGTCATTGCGTACGCGGTCTACTCTCTCGGAGGCGCGCTCAAGATTTATCCCTTTGCACTCCTCATTATCGTCGCTCGCGAGGCGCCGCGCATTGCACTTGCTCTGGGAGCTCTGTTCATAGTTCTGATCGCTTTCTTCTTTGCGTATTATTGGAGCGACTTTACAATAATCGCGAGCCTTCTGCCGCCCATTGCGATGGACGCGTCAGACATTTATAGCGCCTATCGCTTCGACAATTTCAGCGCCTATCTCCTTCCGATGTGGCTTGCGGCTTGGTCGTCACATCCAGCCGCTGGTCCTTTGCTCTTTCTTGCCTTGGTCGCCGGACCTGGGGCGTTTTCGCTGTGGTTGGCACACAGGATACGCTCGATCACAACTGGGA
Organism: Pseudomonadota bacterium; assembly: GCA_025360685.1. Lineage (GTDB taxonomy): Bacteria > Pseudomonadota > Alphaproteobacteria > Micropepsales > Micropepsaceae > Rhizomicrobium. The sequence goes on along the minus strand of JANYBR010000233.1, from coordinate 11,148 downwards.
CAGACTGGGACCACAGGATATTTCACTTCGCCTTGATCGGTTCGATCGTGCTGACGGGATGCTTCTTCGCCCAATCGAATATGACGTACCGCGTCGTGTTTGCGCTCTTCCTGATACCGGGACTGGTTGAATTGCGAAATCGTGCGGATCACGGCTGGCTGAAGCGGCTGTTTTCAGTGGCGGTTTGGCTCACGCTTTGGTGCATGTGGAGAGAGATGTTCGGCTCGTGGCTTGAAAAACTTCTCGCTACGGTCGACCACTCGGCACCAGGCGGTGCCTCGGTGCGCCTACCGGCCGTGGCCTTCTTCGCCGTACGCGAATTCGTCTGGTGGTTCCTGGTATCGGTTATGTTGGCAATTGTCTTGGCCTTCGTCCTGGCTTCGCCGCTCGGACAAGCAGCAAACGCGGCCATACACCAACATTTCAAGTACGTGCGTAAGTGCCGAGTCCCGATCTCGCGCGCATCATGACGAGCAGGAGAATTCAAATTTTGATCTGGGGTTGCTCGTGCAGGACAAGATTCAACAGCGAGCTGTGCACTTCGATCTTGCCGTTATAGCTGATGAGCCCAAGTTTGCGGAATCGGTTCATGAAAAAACTCACGCGCGATCGCGTGGTTCCGATCATTTCGGCAAGCATCTCCTGACTGACGTTTGCGATGATTGGTTCCGGCAAGCCCTCTTTGCCGAAGTTCGCCAACAGCAGTAAGCACCGTGCCAGGCGTTTCTCACTTGAATTGAAGAGTTGGTCGACCAGATCCTCCTCGACCCGCAGTGTGCGAGACAACAAATGCTTGACGAAAATGTCGGCGAAGCTTGGCGCGCTGTGGAGTGCATGAACGACGGCGTGCTTCTCGATACGCATAACCTCGCACTCGGTCATCGCGGTCGCGGTCGCCATGCGCCGCTTTTGGCCCGCCATCGACCCCTCGCCGAAAAATTCGTTCTTGCTGAGAATCGCGACCACCGCTTCCTTGCCGTGTTCGGAAATGACGGTGACTTTCACTCTTCCTTTTTGGATGAAGAACACCGAGTCGGCAGCATCGCCTTGCGCGAAGATCGGCTGCCTGGCTCTGTAGGTCGCAATCGTCCGTCCACTACCGACTTTGCCTAGAAAGTCGTGTAGGTCGAACTCTACTTTCCTTGGGGCTTTTGAGGCCATTCGGTCTGACTTCTTTCCAATCGCGACATCATCCAATGCTCGCGTCGTTGCGCTGTTCATTGACGAACGTCAAATCGAGGGAATCACGCGGGCGCCCGCTCACTCGCAGCACCTCGACGAGAGGCACTATAGCACTCTGTCATATAAACAACGATGTCAGTGTCTGGTTCCAGACACTGACGCGATTGGGCGGCGGATTGTGGGCGATTGATCGACTGCCGAATTTGAAACGCAAATTTAACCCCGATGAAGGGTGATCCAGGTTCTTTGGCGCGCGCGAATTGAAAGTCCTCGGACAGCTGCAACCTGATCTAATTGCTCGATATTTCGCAACTGAAAGGACGGACAAAGTCAGGGCAGCTAAGATTGAGGCACACCAATTTGATGCTTGCCGACGTTCAGGGAGCCAGCTTGGGGCTGGGCCACTTATTTCGATGCTCCAGCGCGCATCTTTCGATACCCCCCAAAGCCGTTCCCGAATCAATTTCGGAAACGCAGCCCTTTCGAGCATTTGGCGGCGTTACCCAGCTCTATCACTGCCGCAAAATCCGTCATCGCATAAACCCATTTCGTGCCCAAATGTCGGATGTCAGACACTGGCCTTGCCGGGGCTGTGACAAAGGCGCAGCTTGCCGACCCTACCGGGAGCTCGGATGCGGTCCGTAGGTAGTCGCGAAAAAATAAGGAAAAACGGCTTGTCCAGGGGGAAATCCGGCAAGAGCGGTGCAAGCTCGCCCAAACCATCGGAACCATGCGTCAATCGACTGCTTGGGCTGCTACCGCGCAAGGATTACGAGCGGCTTCGCCCGCATCTGAAACGCATCTCACTTGGGTATCGACAGTCTCTCTACCGGGCGCACAAGCCGATTTCATATGTTTACTTCATCGAGAGCGGCGTCGGCTCGTTGGTGAATACGATGGCAAACGGCGACTCGGCCGAGGTCGGGACGATCGGCAATGAAGGTGTGGTGGGTCTCCCTCTAATGTTGGGAGACAATAGGGCGCCCACAAGCGTGTACGTCCAGGTACCCGGAGGTGGCGTGAGAATGAAGGCGGCGCAGTTCAAGAAGGAACTGGCCCGGAGCGCGTCCATGCGGGCGGTGATGCTTCTCTACGCACATGCCTTTTTCAACCAGGTCGCACAGTCGGCAGCGTGCAATCAGTTCCATTCGTTGGAACAAAGATGTTGCCGCTGGCTGCTGATGACGCGCGATCGCATGCAGTCGGATCAATTTCTTCTCACCCAGGAGTTCCTCGCAATGATGCTGGGCGTACAGCGGACGGGCGTTACCTTCGCCGCCGGTGCCCTGCAGCGCGCCGGGCTCATCAACTACCGCCGAGGCAGGGTCACGATCATCGATCGTCGGGGCCTGACGCGGCGAGCGTGCGAGTGCTATGGCATTTCAAAGCTGGAATTCGATCGTTTGCTCGCTGGCCGGAAATCTCGAAATGTTGGCTAGAATTTCCAGAGATGCGCTTTGCGTTCCTCACCGTTTACGCTAGACGGACTGTTGGATCGAAAAGTCACCTTATCCCGAAAAATCGGACTCCGGCAGCCACTGGGTTGAATGAACTGTGATCCACTCTTTGGCGCGGGCGCGCAGCTTGAACGATCCGATGCGATACTTCAAGCGGCCAGGTATCGACACTTCGACGTAGTACTCGCTCGCCAATCTCACTTTGCGCGCCACGAATGTGATGTTCGAAGCCATGTCGGTGCTGTCAAGAAGCGACTTAGCGTTCATGTCGGCAACGTTGCTGCGGTTTCTGGCGATTGTCCCTGCACTCGACGAATAGTATGCGCCACCATTCGATACATTGCTTGATTCCGATCCAGTGCGCCTGCCCTCGGGATCGAGCGCTTCCCGAACGTCATTTTGAACACCGATCTTGAAGATCAATACTGATCAATATTGATCACTTTTAAAAATACTCGGAACAATTCCACCCTTCGGCAGGCAAAAATATATTTGCATCGCGGTTTGAGAATCCACCAGCGAGTTGAGTTCGAAGGTGTTTTCATCGAGGACTGTTTGGTCATAACAATCAATCTCTTAAGCGTAGTCGCGACGCATGTCGGCAAGACGGATGGTACATGCATCTCTACGCGAATCTGATTTGAGTCAATTCGCTTGTCGCAAGCATCGAGCATAATATTCCTGAGGTGTCTGATTGCAGACATATAAAGGGAGCACGTCATGAAACGTCTCGTCGTTCCGGCAGTTTCCGCGCTGCTGCTCGCCGGTCTACCGGCCCAAGCTCAGTATGTGCATCAACCATCGATTCAAATTGCCCAAAACTCCGACGTCTCAGACCACCACAGGTCGGACGCGTCGGGCGGCGGAGCGAATAGCAACGACCAATCGGGCAGCGACAATTCAAAGGGCGGAAAGGGTCACAACGATAAGAACCGCTCCGACAAGGGTGGAGCGCAGGGTGGCCCGGCCGCTGGAGCCCCAATGGGAGGTGCAACTTCAAGCGGAGGCAACGCGACGGGTGCTCCCACCATGATGGGCACGCGAGGCCGTGGCCCAACCGGCCCGACCGGTGGTGCGACCGTTACCGGCGGCCACGCTCCAACCGGAAGCATGATGGGGAAACCAACTGGAGGCGCTGCTACAATGGGCAGCAGACCCGCGGGTACCAGCGTATTCGGCACGCGCCCTTCCAACTGGAACCGCTATCCTCGCCAGTTCGATAGCAACGTCTATCAGCGCAACTACTCGGCGCCGCGCCAGTATCACTGGCGGACCTATAATCGCCCGAGCGGCTGGTACTATCAGCGCTGGGTCTTCGGCCAGATCTTCCCCAGTATGTTTTGGGCGCGCGACTACTGGATAACCGACTACTGGATGTTCGATCTTCCGATCCCGCCATATGGCTATGTCTGGGTGCGCTACGGCGACGATGCGCTGCTGGTCAACAGACGGACCGGCCGTGTCCTCCAGGTGATCTACGGCATCTTCGACTAAGTGCGATTTGGCGACGATGTCCTTCAGCCAGGTAATGCCACTGAAGGACATCGAACATCGAGCGATTCACAAAGAACACACGCCAGTACGATTTCTGTTTGTTCCGATGGACGGACCCTTGCCACGAAGACTGAAACCAAGAGGGTACGGAGATGAGTCTAATCGTAATTGTCATTATTCTCGTGCTGCTGTTCGGTGGCGGAGGCTACTATGGCTACAACCGATATGGTGGCGCCGGCCTCGGAGGAGTGCTTGGCACGCTGCTCGTCATCCTGCTGATACTCTGGCTGTTGGGCGCATTAGGCGGCGTACACATCTGAACGCCGGCGAAGCACGCTGCTCATATTCGCGATCTTTGCATGCCGGTCGCGTACTAAGGCGATGCCATGGGGCGCCGCACAGGTCGACACAAACGAAACTGGGGGAAGTTCCATGGCGCGCATGAACGGTTTGATGATCGTAGGTGTGATTTTTTTGATCGCCGGCCTCCTGGGTTTCGCGATTCCCGTGTTTACGACCCAAAAAACAGAGGAGGTCGTGCGCTTGGGCGACATGAAGATTCAGAGCACACAGGACGTTTCACACAGCATTCCTCCGCTCTTGAGCGGTGGCGCATTGGTGCTCGGCGCCGTTCTGATCGGGATGGGCCTCTACAAGAAGCAGTGAGGCTCGCGGGCGAGTGACACCAGACGAGCACTCCTTATCGGCGATGGGCATGAAGCGTCACGCCGTCAAGAGTCGTTCGTCGCACGATATGTGATGGCAGGCTCTCAGTTTGATTCGAGTCCGTACAGTTCCGCCACATTGTCGTGGCAAATCCAGTGTCGCTCCTGTTCGGTGAGCGAGCGCGTATGTTCGCCCAGCATCTTCTGCGAGTGCGGCCAAGTTGAATCGGAGTGGGGAAAATCGCTTGCCCACATCAACCGGCGGACATTGCAAAGGTCCTTCGTCTTGAACGCGACCCAATCGTCCTGGAACGTGACGTAGATATGTTCCGCGAAGTATTCGCTCGGCATCCGCTCGAGCGGCGGCGCCTTCATCCAGTAGCGATGCCGCTTGTACGCATGGTCCATGCGATACATGTAGTGCGGCACCCAACCGGCATCCGCCTCCACGCACACAATCTTCAACTTCGGATGCCGGTCGAACACGCCGCTGAATATCAGCGTGCCCATGATGTCCTGGCAGCCACGGATGATCGACAGAAAGCCGTTAATCCTGGGGCCGCGCGTATTCTGGGCCAACGAGCCGGATTTCGTCGTCAGAATGTGGAACGAAAGCGGTAGGCCAAGCTCGACTGCTGTGGCCCAGACGGGGTCGTAGATCGGGCTGTCATAATCTTCCACAGCCGGATCGCCCGGCATCATCACACCTTTAAAGCCCATGGCCTTGACGGCCTTTAGTTCAGACACGCCGTCTTCCGGCGAGCGCATCGAGACCTGAGCGAGCCCATGGAGCCGGTCGGGTGCCACCGCGCAATACTCGGACAGCCAACGATTGTAGGCTTCGAAGCAGGCTTTCTTGAAATCAAAGTCGGGATGATTGCAGATCAGCATGCCGACCGTGGGATAGATCATTTCCGCCGCCACCCCATCGCGCTCCTGGTCCGCGACGCGATACTTCGAGTCCCAGCCACTGCGCCACAAGTCCTTGAACGCAACGCCATCGGTGGTGATCTGGGAAGGATCCTTGCCTGCGGCGGCCAGGAGGCCGAGCGGCACCGGCGTCGGCATGCCCTCGATCACGAACGCATCACCGACCTTCGGGAGGGACACAATTTTTGGCGCCCGGTCACGAAATCTCGGATCGATATAGTCGACATAACAATTCGGCGGTTCGGTGATGTGAGAGTCTGCGGAGATCGGTTTCCTGATCATGCTTGATATCCCTCGCCCGATTGTCGTTCCCGATTCCCATCGGATGAAGGCGCAATGAAATCACTCTTCATGCTTGATTGCACGTGTCATCCTTCCGTCAGGCGGTTTGCTGCAGATGCTCCAGTAAGAGTGCCGAAATCCGCTGCGGAAACTGATCGACCAGAAAGTGACCGGCGCCTTCGAGTGCGACAAACCTATAGCGTCCGATCACGTGTTCGGACGTCAGTTCGGCCGCGCGCTTTCCGACCGTCGCATCGTCGCTGCCCCAGACATAGAGTGTCGGTACTTTCACAAGCGGCGTCGCCGCCGTCGCGATGCTGCTTGCGCGATACCAGTTCATGGCACCCTCAATGGCGCCCGGTTCCAACAGCGCGCGGATGTAAAACTCGGCATCCCGCGCAGGTACGCCCTGGGTCTCGAGCGCCGTACGCAGTGGCTGGAGATTGGCCTTGCGCATCCGCTCGATTGCATCGCCCTCGCGAAACGCCCGATGATGGCGAGAGCGTTCGGCCTGGGCAGTGTCGTCCTGCATCGCGCGAGCGAAAGCGGCAGGGTGTGGCCGCGACAGGACTGTCAGCGAACGAACGCGATCGGCATGATTGGCCGCAATCAACCATGCGATCTGTCCGCCCCAATCGTGACCAACGAGATGGAAGTCCTTCGCACCAAATTCATTCATCAAGGCGAGTGCATCTTGGACCAGAAGTTCCGTGGCATAGTTGTCGATACCGCGCGGCCGCGCCCCGGCAGAATATCCGCGCTGATCGGGCGCGACAGCGAAAAAGCCGTTTTGGGCGAGTGCGGCGACTTGATCGCGCCACATATGCCGGCTCTCGGGAAACCCGTGCAGCAGCAAGACCGGTGTACCGGTTGGTGAGCCGGCGACTTCCACGGTGAAGGTGAGTTCGCCAATCGAAATCTGCTGCGTTTGCGTCATCGACCTCTCTCGATAGCGTTCGGTTTGTCCCTGCTCAACGCCTCAGACGACCGATCCACCGCCGTCGACATGCAATACCTGCCCGGTGGTGTATCCCGCCTTCATCAGATAGAGATAAGCCTCGGCGGCTTCACTCGGCTCGCCAATTCGCGATAGAGGCTGGCGCTTTGTCATGCGTTCAAATTGTTCCTCTCGCTTATCTTCCGGAATGCTGTTCCAGACGCCGGTTCGTATCAATCCCGGACATACCGCATTTACCCGAATTGGCGCGAGTTCCACTGCGAGTCCGCGCGTGAGATGTTCGACGGCACCGGCCATGGCCGTACTCAATGCAGAACCCTTGCTCGGGCGATGAGCAATCATCCCATCGGTCAGAGTGATCGAGCCGCCCCGAGTCATCGATTTTTGCACGTGCTTGACAACAGCGAGTGCGCCCCAGAACCGTACTGTGAAATTGGCCCTCGCCTTCTCGAGATCTATTTCAACAAGAGGTCCGCGGCGAGCGCCCCAGTCGCCGGCCGTGAATACAAGGTGATCGAAATCGCCGAGCTGTGCGAACGCCACCGCGATTGCGCCTTCGTTGGTCACGTCAATAGTCATGCCGGTTGCACTATTCGAGAGACGGCTTGTGGCGGCTTCCACATTTGCCGGGTTGCTGGAGGCTACAATGACGCTCGCCCCTTCCCTCAGAACCGCCTCCGCTACTGCAAAGCCAATGCCGGATGTTCCGCCGATGACGACTACGCGTTTGTCTTGCAGGCTCATGACGCGTCCGATCGCAACGTTGGCTACGCCTGACAGTTTCGCGAACAAACGATGGTTCGGCAAGCCATGTCGGTTGACATTGCATTCCACACTTGCCGAACAGGTCTGTTGAAACGAAGGAGAAACCAGGACCCAAGCCAGTCGACTTTACCGCCTGCACTTCAAGCTGCGGGCTGTCCGACGGAACGTGGATCGTTCTTGGCGGCGGCTGACGATTTCGTCTCATCTTGGCCGCTCAGAATCTTGGGGGCCGCTGTCCTACCGCGCCGCATACCGCACCAAACCGCAATGATCATAGTGCGTCGCGACGCATTCGTCTGCCATGGCGGCGGCGAGCTTGACGTCTTGCGGAGCCATCAGGCGGACCATTATGTCGCGATTTGTCCTGGCGACAACGGCTACAGCGGTCTGCGACTGGGACGCAAGACTGAACCACATGTAGGCGCGAACCCAGTTCTTCACCACGCCATTGCCAAAGAAATACATTGAACCGATGGCGCTCTGTGCCGATGCGCTACCCGTTCTAGCCAGAGGTTCATAGAGCTCGAGCGCCTTGGCATAGTCCATTTTGTCGAACGCTGCGTTAGCTATTGTAACGTTATCGGCTCTCGCGCTGCCGATTGCGAGAAAGGCGAACCCCGTCAGAAATGTGAAGGCAATCGCGCGCATGTTGGGTCCTCCTGACCTGCGGACCATAACCGCGGCGGGCTAATGAGAAGTTACTCGAGCCCCCAGATTCCAACGCTGCGATCAAAATGACATCGTGCAGGCTAGAGACTCTTGCGATGCCTAGATGGGTAAAGTGGGTCGCGCTTTCGGCAACAGATTTCGAAAATAGTGTGATGAAGCAGGATTGCCGCAATGTTCGGCCCATGGCCTCAGAACGGCCGCAGCCACACGGCCGGCGGAAGGCCGCTACCCCGAACAGGAAATCATGGCAATCACCAGCCATGACGCGTCGTACGAAGTGAGACGCGATACGAAGGCAGCAGGCTGAAAGCTGCCGGGCGACAGTGCTCTATCGAAGCAAGTCTCCGAAGAAAACCGGAACGAATGCCTCCCGCTTTCTGACGACGAACTGGTCATGGTGATTTCGTGGTATCGCCGACTTGAGGCACGAGGGACAGTGCCCCAGCGCGAGCAACGATGTCCGGCAAGAGCAGCGCGGCGATTATGCCCATGAACTCAATCAATTTCATACGTACAGACTGCGCGATTGTGGCCGCACTCACACTATCCGCAATGGGTAGCGACCTCAACCGGTCGACGCAACACAAGCATCAAATCTCTCCGCCGGCGGTTTGACATTATCGATCCCGCGGCGTGAGCTATCCCGAGACGGAAGCCTAGGAGTTCGACATGACATCGAAAATTTCTCAAGACCCTCGCATCGATCCACGCATCAAGACGCTGTTCGGCGCGATGACGATGACGGTGGCGGGTGACGTCGCTAGCCGCGAAGAACTGCTGGCCGCCGAAATCACGGAACAAGGCAAGGCTGCCACCGCGATGATGAAGGCGCTCTTCGATTCCTTCGCCGACGAGACCCTCGCCCCGTCGAAGGGACTGCGCATCACAACCGAGCGAGTCAAATCCGAGCCGGACGGCAATACGATTCTTATCCAGTTCATTCGGCCCGACAACAATGAGCGTCTACCTTGCATTTACTACATTCACGGTGGCGGCATGATGATGGGCTCATGCTTCTACGGGAACTACAGCACCTGGGGCCGATTGCTTGCAGCCCAAGGGGTGGCCGTTGCGATGGTCGATTTTCGCAATTCGATCTCGCCCTCTTCGGTTCCCGAAGTCGCGCCGTTCCCCGCCGGCCTCAACGACTGCGTTTCTGGCCTGAGGTGGGTTCACTCCAGAGCATCGCTACTCAACATAGACCCATCACGGATCGTGGTCGCGGGAGAGAGTGGCGGCGGCAATCTCACACTCGCCACTGGCCTGAAGCTTAAGCGCGACGGCGACATTGGCGTGATCAAGGGGCTTTACGCGCTCTGTCCTTACATAGCGGGCGAGTGGCCATTGCCGCAGAATCCTTCATCGACGGAAAACAACGGTATCCTTCTCGATCTGCACAATAATCGTGGAGCGATGAGCTACGGCATCGACGAACTCCATAAGCGCAATCCCCTTGCGTGGCCCGGGTTTGCCACGGCCGACGATGTGAAGGGCCTGCCGCCGACGGTGATAAGCGTGAACGAGTGCGATCCGTTGCGCGATGAAGGTATCAACTTTTATCGCCTGCTGATGCACAACGGTGTCGCGGCGCGTTGCCGCCAGGTTATGGGCACCGTGCATGGCACCGAAATCGTGCCCAGTTGTTGCCCCGATATCAGCTTGTCAACCGCGCGTGACCTCGCGAGTTTCTGCGCGTATTAGCCGGGCCTGTCACGACCGAGCTTTGATGCGATCTGTTCGCGCGTGGGCGCGCACCCGACAGCAACATGTCGAGGCTTCAACCAATATCCGGCTTGGGTGGCGACCTCAACCCGTCAATGCAACACATGCATCTAATTTCTCCGCCGGTTTTATGAAGCGTGAAGCTTGACGTCGCAGTTTGATGAGCTGACGCGCCACTTTATTCGAGTTGGCCGGGGAGTAACCCGACGGGTCGCTTATCTTGGGAAGGTGCGGCCTGTATAGGCAGCTGGTATTCTCGTTGGGACCGAGCGATCAGCAATCCGACAGCTCAACCTTTTCTGTCGGGACGAAACCTCGACGATGCCGATAACCCATCGATACACACTCCATCGTCGCTTTCGAGAACAAAGAGTTGCGTCAATCCCTTGAGACTACCCTGGAGTGAGGACAGAGGGCCCGATTCACCAACTGACCGCTCCACACCTTGCTCTTTTCGTGTGGAGGACTCGGAGGTTCGATTGAGCGCCGTTTGCCAAATAGGTGGACTGTGAATTGACTCAGACGGAGTTCATGGGGAACGTTCACCAAGTCAGGTTGCATTTGGTACAGGCACCACCGGAGTACAGACGAAAGTGGATAGACGAGAGTCCTTCAAAGCCTTCGCATCAGCAGCGCTGCTGGCCATCTTGCCGCGCCGTCTGTCGGCGGCGACAAATTATCGACGCCGCCGCCCGTCCGATGCATCGTGGCCATCCCGGTCAGCGTGGCAACAACTCAACGCTGCAGTGGGAGGTAATTTGATTCCCGTAAAGTTTCCACTTTCCGTGTCCAAGAGCGATCCAGCCGGCGTCGTGGACGAACAACTTTGGGAGCAACTGAAAAATCCATACTATGTCGGTGATCAAGCCGGGCTCACGCAGACGCTCGGATGGGTTGACGCGTGGGCCACAAAGCCCAGCGTCTACGCTGTTGCGGCCAGAAATGCACACGACATCTCGGCGGCTGTCAATTTCGCCCGCGACAACAAATTAAGATTGGTCATCAAGGGTGGTGGCCACAGCTA
>JANYBR010000218.1 GCA_025360685.1 Pseudomonadota bacterium | reverse complement strand
CCTATTGTCGGGGACTTCAAATATGGCGGCACTGATGTTCGCGGCAAAGGCGAGATCGACAATCGTCTCCATCTGCATGCCCGGTCCATCGATATTGCACGGCCGGATGGCGGCAGACTGGCTGTCACCGCACCCCTGCCGCCGCATATGCTGAAGACCTGGCAAGTGCTCGGCTTCGATCCCGAGATGACCTCCAATCCGTTTGAAAAGAAACCAAGGCGTAAAAAATGAAAACGCGGCCCTCGATCATTACGAACTGGCGCGAGACGGAATATCCCGGCGTGCCCAATTCCGCCGACGTCGATCACACCGCTGCCTACTCCAATCTCGGCGAGGAGACCGGACTGTCGCGGCTTGGCGTCGGACATCTGCGCCTGCCGCCCGGCGCGCGATCGGGTCCACCGGCAGCGATGCGTGATGAAGAGGAATTTGTCTTTGTTCTGCAAGGCACACCCGATCTGTGGGCCGACGGTTATCTCCATCGTCTCAAGGAAGGCGAGGGCGTGGCGCTGCATGCCAAGACCGGTATGGCCAACGCATTCCTCAACAACAGCGATGAAGACGTGCACCTTTTCATGTTCAAGGAAGGCTCGCGTTTCTCCACCAAATATTTCTTTCCGACCGATCCCGTTGCCGCGGCGCGCGCCGACAGCCTGCGCAAGCTGTGGAAGGATGTACCAAAGCGCAAGCTCGGCCCGCACGATGGATTCACCGACCTCAGGCGCCGCCGGCCATCGCCGGCCGGTTCGCGCAAGTCGCGCAAGCCCGAGTTCGTCGTGCACTGGCGCGACATTCTCGAAAGCAAAGCCGCGCAATACCGCAACTCGACGGAAGAGCAGGGCCTTGACGCGAGATTTGGCAAGCGCGCGCGGTTCTCGCGCATCGGTGTTCACGTCGAAGTCCTCAAACCCGGCCGGCGCACCTCATACCCGCATGCCGAAGGCGACGAAGAGGAGTTCGTCTATGTCGTCTCCGGCAAGATCGATTGCTGGCTCGACGGCCACATTCATCCGATGGCTGAAGGCGACTTCGTCGGTTGGGAAGCGGGCACCGGCATCACCCATGTGATCATGAACAACAGCGATGAAGATGCGATCCTGCTGGTCGGCGGTGAGGCTTCGCGCGCCGCCGGCCGGTGCTGGTATCCCTATCATCCGTCGCGCAAGAGCGAGATGGGGCCGAACTACTGGACCGACCATCCTATTCCCAAACTCGGCCCGCATGACGGTTTACCTGACGCGCTGCGCGAACGCGTTCCGGCCAGGGCACGCAAGTCTGCTCTGGCCGCGAACACCGCTGCGCTGACGCTCAAGCCGCCTAAGAAACGGCCCAAATGAAGCGCTTCTACAAGGAAGTCTCCGTCGGCGGAGATTTCTCTGTGCTGCTCGACGGCAAGCCGATCAAGACCCCATCGAAGGCCCGGCTGGTGCTTCCCACCGAATCTCTTGCCGCGGCGGTCGCCGAAGAGTGGCGCGGTCAGGGCGCGACGATCCGTCCTGCCACCATGTTGCTCACCAAACTCGCCAACACCGCCATCGACCGCGCCAACGCGCTGCGTGAGGACATTGCGTCCGATCTTCTGGGCTTCGGCAAGAGCGATCTGCTCTGCTATCGCGCCGTCGAACCGGCCGAACTGATCGAGCGTCAGCAGGAGGCCTGGAGCCCCATGCTCGACTGGGCCGATCAGGCCTTCGGCGCACGCCTGAAGGTCACGCACGGTGTTCGCCACATCGAACAGGACGGCGAAGCCATCGCCGCGCTAAACCGCGTGCTGAAGGCTCTGGACGGATGGGCGCTGACTGGGCTCCAAACCGCGACAACGATTACCGGCTCACTCGTGCTTGCCATTGCGATTTTGGAAGGCCGCCTCACGCCCTCAAAGGCCTTCGCTCTTTCGCGCATTGACGAGGAGTTTCAGGCAGAAAAATGGGGTGCCGACCCCGAAGCCGAAAAACGCGCCCGCCTGCATGCTGCTGAACTTGAGGCGGCCGGGCGGTTCCTGCAATTCCTCTCGGCCGGTGAGGGGCCCCCCTCACCCTGACCTCTCCCCCTGTGGGGGAGAGGAGATTCAGTTATGTTAAACGGACACGCCGCTCCTTTCGGGTACACCCATGAAACAGGTCCTTTCCGATCTCGACGAACGCCGCCGCAAAGCCCGCCTGGGTGGAGGTGAAGCCCGCATCGCAGCGCAGCACGCCCGCGGCAAGCTTACGGCGCGCGAGCGCGTCGAGCTGCTTCTCGATCCCAATTCGTTCGAGGAGTTCGACATGTTCGTCGAGCACCGCAACACCGACTTCGACACCGACAAGAACCGCTTTCCCGGTGACGGCGTGGTCACGGGCTGGGGCACGATCAACGGCCGCATGGCCTATGTCTTCGCCAAGGACTTCACCGTGCTCGGCGGCTCGACCTCCGAATGGCACGCCCAGAAGATCTGCAAGATCCAGGACATGGCGATGCAGAACGGCGCGCCGTGCATCGGCCTGTTCGATTCGGGCGGCGCCCGGATCCAGGAAGGCGTAGGTTCCCTCGCGGCTTACGGCGAGGTCTTCAAGCGAAATGTCATCGCTTCCGGCGTCGTTCCGCAGATCAGCGTGATCATGGGCCCGTGCGCCGGCGGCGACGTCTATTCGCCGGCCATGACAGACTTCATCTTCATGGTACGCGACACCTCCTACATGTTCATTACCGGTCCCGATGTGGTCAAAACCGTGACCCACGAGGATGTCACCCCCGAGGGCCTCGGCGGCGCCAAGGTCCACACCACCAAGTCCGCCGTTGCCGACGGCGCCTATGACAATGACGTCATCTGCATCGAGGAGATGCGCCGGCTTTACGATTTCCTGCCGCTGAACAATCGCGACAAGACGCCAAGCTGGCCGACGCAGGACGATCCGCGGCGCGAGGAACTTTCCCTCGACACGCTGGTGCCGGAAAATCCCAACAAGCCCTACGACATGAAGGAGCTGATCCTGAAGGTCGCCGATGAGGGCGATTTCTTCGAGATCGGCGAGGCCTTCGCCAGGAACATCATCACCGGCTTCGGCCGCATCGAAGGCTCGACCGTCGGCTTCGTCGCCAACCAGCCGATGGTGCTGGCCGGGGTGCTCGACAGCGACGCGTCGCGCAAGGCGGCGCGGTTCGTGCGCTTCTGCGACTGTTTCGAAATCCCGATCGTCACCTTCGTCGACGTTCCGGGCTTCCTGCCGGGTACGGCGCAGGAATATGGCGCGATCATCAAGCATGGCGCCAAGCTGCTGTTCGCCTACTGCGAGGCCACGGTGCCCAAGCTGACCGTGGTGACCCGCAAGGCCTATGGCGGCG
>JANYBR010000209.1 GCA_025360685.1 Pseudomonadota bacterium | reverse complement strand
AAGCTGTTGCGCGCATGGCTCATGCGTTCCGCCGCCGCCGCGCGTCTTGCGCCGGCCAGGAAACCGCGCAAGAGGCCACACACGCCCGCGAGGCGCTAGACGGGTGTCTTAACCCGGCATTATTCACACACATTCTAAGTTGGCGCCGGTCTTTGTTGCGCGCACCGGGGCTTTTCTTGATGCCGAGTGATTTGACGAGCAGGAACGCGGTCAACGAGCCGCGTCTGTCGCCGGTATTTCTGCTGGCGCTGGCCGCGATGATCTTCGCGTCAAGCTTCGGCTGTCTGGCGCTCACGCAATATACCAGACGGGTGGCTGCGATCTGGATCTCGAACGCGATACTGCTGGCCAGCTTGCTCAAACATTCCCGGCGCGTGTGGCCGCAGTTGATCGGTGTCGCCGTCCTCGGCTATTTCAGTGCCGACATGATCGCGCACGACCGCGCGTTGACCGGCGCAGGCCTCTCGATTTCGAATGTCGTCGAAGTCGTTGCCGTCGCCTTGCCGATGCGCTGGCTTGGTTTCGATCGCGACTTCAGCCGCACCGAAGCGCTTTTGGCGTTCTATCTGCTGGTCGTGGCGTTGGCAGTCCCCCTGTCGAGCCTGCTCGCCGCGCTCACCCTGCATGCGACAACCGGCTCCGCCATTCTCGCAGTCGCGTATAGCTGGTACGGCGCGGACGCGCTCGGCCTCTGTCTGCTGGTGCCGTTCATGATGTGCGTGAAGATATCGGCGGTGGAGGAAATGTTCTCCGGCGAGCAGTTGAGGGGCACGTTCGGCTTGCTCGCATTGGTGATCGGCGGCGTCGCGATCAACTTGATATTTTCAAATTATACGCCCGCCTTCATCTTCATACCGATCCTTATCCTGCTCACCTTCAAGCGCGGCTTTGCCGGCGGTGCGGTCGGTCTGGCGCTGGCCGTTGCCACTTCTTTCTTGATGGTGTTCATGCACCACGCCTCGGCCTATATCTCGCCCCATCCTCTGTCTGTGCAAGTCACGATGGTGCAGCTCTACTATGCCGTAGTGGGCTGCACGATCATCATGGCGGGCGCGGCCCTCGACGATCGTCTGAAACTCGAGCGTTGGCTGGCCACCGTGGTCAAGCGCTCGGAAGCGTCGCGCGAGGAAGCGCTGCTTGCCAAGGAAGTCGCCGAGCGCGCCAGCACGGCCAAGTCGGCCTTCCTCGCCAACATGAGCCACGAACTGCGCACCCCGCTGAATGCGGTGTTGGGCTTTTCCGAAATGATCAAAGGCGAGTTTTTCGGTCCGGTCGGCGACGGCCGCTATCGCGATTATGCCGGGCTGATACATGGTGCCGGTACACATCTTCTCGAACTCATCACCGATATCCTCGACATGTCCAAGATTGAGGCGGGAAAGCTGGAATTGCATCGCGAGCGAGTCGGTACCGCTGCCGTAGTGCGCGACTGCACCGAGCTTTTGGAAGAGCGGGCGTCGAATGCCGGCATCGAGCTGATAACCGATCTGTTTTCGGCGCCCCATTCGGTCGACGCCGACAAACGCGCGCTCAAGCAGATCCTGCTCAATCTTCTGTCGAACGCGATCAAGTTCACGCCGGCCGGCGGCACAGTCACCGTCTCGGTGCGCCGGGACGGCGAGTTCGGCGCCTTCGCGGTCGAGGATACCGGAGTCGGCATCGCGGCCGGCGATCTGCAGCGAATCGGCAATCCCTTCGTGCAGCTCGGAAACAATGACGGCAGCCAGCCTGGCACCGGTCTTGGTCTGGCACTCGTACGCGCCCTGGCGGAGATGCATGGTGGCCTGCTGCGGATTGAGAGCATCGAAGGCCAGGGCACCAAGGTCACGGTCACAATTCCGGTGACCGCGGCCCAAGCGGTGGCGGCCTGACCGGACTCGGCTCCGGTCGATCGTCAAAAATGCCCCTAAAAAAGGCACACGGTCAGTCTTGAGCAGGAAAACAGCGGTCGGCCGCCAAGGCCGGGCCTAACCGCCTAAACTGGCGCCCTGCAGTGGCATCTCCTCTGCCACGTTGCGACAAGGCCCGACGGCCTCAAAAAAACGCTGACGTTTCAGGGACTTCGGTTGACGGGATGCAATCGTTTTGTCACAGTTAATGAAGCCGGGGCGGGGGAGTCTGCTGTCCGGTCGAGGCGATTTCCCTCAGGGGCCGGGGATGATCAAGTCCGAACTGGTTGCACGTCTGACCGCACGCTATCCGCATCTTTATCACCGCGATATTGAGCGCATCGTCTCGACCATGCTGGACGAGATCACCAAGGCGTTGGCCGACGGTCACCGCGTGGAGTTGCGCGGCTTTGGCGCCTTTTCCGTAAAAGTGCGTCCTGCACGCCAGGGTCGCAATCCGCGCACCGGCGAACCTGTGTCCGTCGAAGAGAAGCGCGCGCCGTTCTTCCGCACCGGTAAGGAATTGCGCGAGCGACTGAACAATGGTTCGGGAAAAGAATAGGTTAGCCCGGTTCTGCGCTTGACGAAGGTGCCATGCGGCTCACCACCTGGATATTCGCTGCCCCGACCGCGTTGCTCGCAATCTGGATTGCAGTCGCCAATCGTCAACCTGCGGTCTTCAGCCTTGACCCTTTTTCTCAGAGCGCGCCGTCCCTGACGGTACAGATGCCGTTGTATTTGCTGCTATTTGCAGCGCTTCTTGTCGGCGTCCTGCTGGGTGGATTCGCGATTGGGTTTCGCCGCGTGGCGCGGCGCAGCGCGGAACTCGCGGAAATCGCCGGTGAGAAAGCGGCGAATCTCTTGCCGGCGCGGCTGCGCAAGTCTAAGACCCCGCCGGCATGAGAAAAAATCCTGTCTTTGTCGCCATCGACACGCCGGATCTTCAGCGTGCACTTACCCTGTCACGCGCGGTCAAGGATCATGTCGGCGGATTGAAGGTCGGTCTGGAATTCATCACCGCCTGTGGGCCGGACGGCGTAAAGAAGATCGTCGAGATTGGCCTGCCGGTTTTTGCCGACGTGAAGTTCCACGACATCCCCAACACGGTTGCTGCCGCCTCGCGTGAGCTCGCACGTCTTGGTGCAAAACTCTTCAATATCCACACATCGGGCGGCGAAGTGATGATGCGCGAAGCGGTAGCGGCCGCGCATGCCGTCGATCCGCATGTGAAGGTGATCGGCGTCACGGTGCTGACCAGCATCGACGACACGCTCCTGGACTCGGTCGGCCAACGCGGCCCGGCCGCGGATCAGGTGGTTCGGCTGGCCAAGCTGGCCAAGGCGTCTGGCCTCGATGGCGTCGTCTGCTCGGCCCTCGAGATCGCGGCCCTGCGTAAGGCGTGCGGCAAGGACTTCCTGCTGGTTGTTCCCGGCATTCGACCCGCCGGCGCCGACCTTGCGGACCAGCGACGAGTCATGACCCCCGCCCAGGCGCATGCCGCGGGCGCCGACATCCTGGTCATCGGCCGCCCGATCACCGGTGCTAAAGACCCTGCCGCCGCTGCCCAGGCCATCGCCAGCGAGCTTGCCGGAACAATGGCTTAAGCAAGCAATCCGTGTTTGCTTGATTTACTAGGAAGGGGCGTCCATAAGGCGCGCCCGCCGTCCAAACACTGATTGAAAATGAGCGTTCTGGTCAAAATCTGCGGAATCAATTCGGCCGAGGCCGCGGATGCGGCGGCGCGCGCGGGCGCGGAATTGGCTGGTCTCAATTTCCATCCCAACTCGCCGCGCCACCTGCGGCCGGAACAGGCCTCCGCTCTGGCATCGCGTCTGCGCGGCAAGCTGAGGCTGGCGGTGCTGCTGAGCGATCCGTCGGACGAAGCGCTCGCGGCGGCCGTCGCGGCGGTGAAGCCTGACTATATTCAATTGCACGGTTTGGAAACGCCGGAGCGGGTCGCGGCTATTCGCGATCGCTTCCGCACGGGCATCATCAAGGCGATCGCCGTGGCCGACGCTTCGGATCTTGACGCCGCTCCGAAATACGAAGAGTGCGCGGACATGTTCTTGTTCGACGCCAAATCGCCGGCAGGCGCCGGACGCGAAGGTGGTCATGGCGCGGTGTTCGACTGGAAGATCCTGCGCGGACGCAAATTCGCGCGGCCTTGGCTACTGGCCGGTGGGTTGAATCCGGAAAATGTCGTGCGTGCGATACACATCAGCGAAGCGCCCGGAGTCGATGTGTCGTCCGGCGTCGAAACCGCGCCAGGACAAAAAAGTGCGGAGCTTATTGCCCAGTTCGTCGCCGCTGCGCGCAGCGCGCAGTTCGCCAAAGAGGCGCGGGCATGACTACGCCCAATTCGTTCCGCACCGGACCGGACCTGCGCGGTCATTTCGGCGCCTATGGCGGACGCTTCGTGGCCGAGACCTTGATGCCGCCGGTGCTGGAACTGGAGAACGCCTACGAAAAGGCGAAACACGATCCAATTTTTCACGCCGAACTCGCTGGCCTGCTCAAGAACTATGTCGGTCGCGAGAGCCCGCTCTATTTTGCCGAACGGCTGACCCAGCATTTGGGCGGCGCGAAAATTTATCTCAAGCGCGAGGACCTCAACCACACGGGTGCGCACAAGATCAACAATTGCCTTGGTCAAATCCTGCTTGCCCGCCGCATGGGCAAGACGCGTATCATCGCCGAGACCGGCGCTGGGCAGCATGGCGTTGCCACGGCGACAGTCGCCGCACGGTTCGGACTTCCCTGCGTGGTCTACATGGGCGAGGTCGACATCGAACGGCAGAGTCCTAACGTATTCCGCATGCGCCTGCTCGGCGCGGAAGTGCGACCCGTGAAGTCCGGCTCGCGCACTTTGAAAGATGCCACGAACGAGGCGCTTCGCGACTGGGTCACAAATGTTTACGACACGTTCTACATCATCGGATCTGCGGTCGGCCCGCATCCCTATCCCGCGATGGTGCGCGATTTCCAGACCGTGATTGGCAACGAGACGCGCGCCCAGATGCTGGAGCGCGAGAACCGACTTCCCGATCTCGTCGTTGCTTGCGTCGGCCGATGCGCTGCGCAGGTATCCACCGGCCATCCGCAGATGGAGCCGTGCGCTTCCTGTGTCTCGTGCGAAACGTCCGATCACACGGCGCACCCAGGTCGCCGCAGGCGCGTGGGCCGCTCGCAATAGGACGGATCCGGTGGCGGTCGCGAGCTGGATCTTCCGGGTAGTCACTCGCCTTTGCATG
>JANYBR010000201.1 GCA_025360685.1 Pseudomonadota bacterium | reverse complement strand
CCGGCTCGCCGCGCGCCGCCGACACGACAAGGTCGGCCATCAGTTCATTGAACTTTTCCGGTTCCTCGAAGGGCGGCATGTGCGCCGACTCCTCGAACCAAACCAGCTTCTTCGATGGCGCCACCAGCTTGGCGAAATAGGCGGCGCTGGTTTCACAAGCGACCTGATGATCGTGGCGGCCCAGAAAGAAGAACACCGGCATGTCCAGCGAAGGTACGCTCTTCTCGAGGTTCAATTGCGAAACCTCACCCCACAAGGTTCGCAAGGAAAACATCGCACCGCGCGCAATGTTCGGAACGTCGAAGATCGAGCCCTCGGGATTGCTTCTAAGCACCCGGAACACCTGCCAAAGGGACTTACCACGCATAATGCCAACAAAGCGCGTCAGCCAGCGGCGCTGCACGCCGAGCGTCCTAGCGGTGTAGGGCGGGCCACCAATTGCCCGAAGCTGTTTGAGCGCAGCGCGATTATGCCTGCGTTCCGCTTCGGCCAGCACGAAGGCGTAGGAGGATTCTTCACTGGCCTGCAGATCGCCGATCTGCCCGGTACCGACATAAACCGAAACCTTCTCGGGAAACCTCGCGGCATACAGTGTGCCAAGCGCCGATCCCCATGAATGGCCCACGATGACGACTCTTTCTTTCTTCAGACGGGCGCAAACCGCGTCGACCAGTTCGTCGAGATCGCCGACGAAGCGGTCGATCGTCATGCTCGCTGCCGGAATGTCCCTGGCGAAAGACTTTCCGGTACCACGCTGCTCCCAGTAGACCACCGTGAATAACTTTTCGAGCGATGAATTGAAGTAACGAAACAGACCAGTCTCCGGAAAACCCGGCCCGCCATGCAACAGAATCAACGGTGGGTTGGCGACATCCGTTCCGCGGATCATGACCCACTGATCGATCCCGCCAAGTTGCAGATACGCAACTTCGGCAATACTGCCCGGGAGCGCTTCACCATTGGGTCCGCGAAACGCGGATGTTTTGCCAGGATTCCTCAACGCGCTCTCCTCTATGCTCGTGCGCTTAGCCGGAAGCTTACTCACCGAAGACGCCGTTCGCACCAATGACTTTGATCCGGCGCAAGGCCGGGGCCTTAGGTCACGCGCTAACGGGCCCTACGCAGGCGCTAGGGCATCAGGCGCCAGCGACCCTGCGGTCGCTGGCTTGGAAGGTTGCGGGCAAACGCATCAATTTTCGAAATTTCTTTGCGACTCAAGGACTGCCGCTTTCTGCACGCATGCCTACGAAGTTTGAGGGGACTTTTCGCGGACGAATGTCAGGCTCAGCGGAGAAAGCGATGCCGGGAGACCTCCGTCGTCAACGGCGACGGAGACGTGAACATACCTTTCTGTATTCTCCAATAGTTCGACTTCGACCTGGTACGTCTTCACATCGAATTCGATGGTGTAGGCTTGAAGGTCGCGCAGCCTGGCAATCAACTCTTCGCACGATAGCGCCGACCACCGTCGGACTTCGGACTCAAGAATCCTCTGCCATCGCTCGCGTCGACTCATGTCATCAAGTGTTCCGGACGTCGCCATCTCGCCAACCGTGGTTTTGTGCCCACGCGCCTATCTTAGCTTGACGGAGTGAGGGAAGAACGTCGTCTTCGACTGGCGCTTCTGGGTTGATCGCTGGGTTCCCGCCTTCGCGGGGACATCGTTCGCAGGAATGACTTAGATCCGGCACAAGGCCGAGCCTGAGATCATGTCCTCACAGGCCCGACGCTGTCGCTTGGGCATCGCCGCCCACGACCTCGCGGTCGCGGGCTTACGATGGTTGCGTGGGGTGAGGAGCGGCGCGCAAAGCGCGTGAGCATGTCCAGTGGACATGCGAGAGCGAGGAACGCCGCGAGCGCGAGCGAGGGGCGGATTTGGAGACATCGCAATAATTGAAGGAAAGTGGGTCCCCGCCTGCGCGGGGACATCGTTCGCACTTATGACTTAGGCCCGGCACAAGGCCGGACCTAAGTCATGTGCTTACGATGGTTGCGGGGACAGGATTTGAACCTGTGACCTTCAGGTTATGAGCCTGACGAGCTACCGGGCTGCTCCACCCCGCGTCATGGCTTCGCCGTACGGCGAAGGGTGCGCGGATATAGGCCATAGGTACTACCCTGTCCACCCCCGGTTGATCCTTCCAGAAGGCCTCATTTGCTGTGCGGCCGAGGCCGCGAGGCTCATCCGTAGAGGAGTAAATTTGTGAGTGTTTAGTGCCATTTAAGGAAGCCTGTGTAACGCTCTACGTCGTGCACAGATTCGCGGAGTCCCGACCCGATGCGTTCCGCAACATTGATTTTCGCCGGCGCAATTGCGCTGACCGTATCGGCTGCGCGGTCGGATGACTCTCACATGATCGTCCAGATGAGCCGTGCGTTCCATCCCGGCGAGGTCACGATTCTGCGCGGCGAAGCGCTCGTGTTCAGCAACCGTGACGACTTCATCCACCAGATCTATGTCAAGTCGGACTCGATGAGTTTCGATTCTGACGAGCAGCCGCCCGGACAAAATGTGTCGGTCAGTTTTCCGGCAAATGGCACCTTCGCAGTGCGCTGCCGGATCCATCCGAGGATGAATTTGACCGTGCACGTGAAATAGGGACTTCGCTTTGGCGCCCGTTAACTTTTTTGTCGATGCGGCAGCCCGGCACGATGCACCACCCAAAATGAGTGCGACTGTAAATGATCGGAGCGCGCGTCGGGCGTGGACTGGTTAAGCCTCCCGCAACCCGTGCCGGGTAGGCTTGGAGGGAAAACCTTGAGCCTGGTCGATCGGTCGACCGAAGTTGATGCGGATGTCGAGAAACTCGATCAGCGCGAAACTACTTGGCGCTTTTCTTGCTATGGGCGCAATCATCGCCCTGCAGGGAACGTACGGCTACGTGTTGCTGGCCAGATCCGGCGCAATGGTCATCGACACGTTCGACCGCCCGATGATGGCGATAAACTATGCGCGCGCCGCCAATTTTGATTTCGCACAGATCGAGCGCAGGCTGTTGGAGCGCACGTCGGCAAACCGCGGCGTGCGCTCCGTACTCGACACTGAAATCGACAGTCTGACGTCGAGCTTCGCCGCCGACCTCGCAGTTGCCGAGGAGCGTTCGGCGCAAGTGGACGAACTGCGGCAGATCGAGACGATCAAGTTCCTCGTGACAGGTTGGACCACGGCGCGCCATACGGGCAAAACCAGCCAGATGGACGCGCTTGCGACGCGCATCGACGGTGCATTCGACCTGCTGATCGAATACTATACCGATCACAGTTTCATCGATCGCAAAGTCGCGGTCGATTCACTCGCCCAGTTCCGTTACGTGTTTGTTGGCGGACTGTTCGGCTCGCTGCTGCTGGCATTCTTCACCACGCGTTTTTTGACCAGACGGATCGCCCATCCCTTGGCTCAGGCAGCCTCGGTAGCCGACCGCGTGGCCGCCGGAGAGTTTGAGACCGAGATACCGACCGGCGGTCCGGACGAGACCGGTATTCTCCTGCGATCTCTGAGCGTAATGCAGGCCAATATTCGCGCCATGGTCGAACGAGAAAAGGCGCGTGCCGAGTCAGCCGAAGGCCGCCTTGCCGAAGCTCTCGAGACCTCGGACGAAGGCGTCATGCTTGTTGGCTCGGACAACCGCGTGATCGTCGTCAACAGCCGGCTGAGAGCCTACTTTCCCGAGGCCATCACCAGCCTGGTTCCGGGCGCCTGCTTTTTGGCGCTGGCGGGGCGGTTGAGCGGATTGCTGGCCAGGCGCTCCGATGAGCAGCCGAGCGACGGAGCACGATTCGACGCCGGCGAACATCGTCTGCCGGACGGACGCTGGATTCGTGTCTCTATCAACAGGACGAGCGATCACGGCAAAATCGTTTTCGTCAGCGACTTCACGCAGATCAAGCAGCGTGAGGAAAGCTACAAACAGGCGAAGCACGAGGCCGAGGCTGCCAGCGCCGCGAAGTCGCGCTTCCTGGCCAATATGAGCCACGAACTGCGCACTCCGCTCAACGCCATTATCGGATTTTCGGAAATTATCTCCACGCAATTGTTCGGCAGTGCCGGCAGCCCGCGCTATGTGGATTATGCGAATGACATCCTGCACTCGGGCCGCCATCTGCTCGATGTCATCAACAGCGTGCTGGATCTGTCCAAAAGCGAGGCCGGTAAGCTGAATCTGCGGCCGGAAGATGTCGATCTGCGCGAAGTCCTCGGCGATTGCGTGAAAATGGTTTCGGAGCAATGCGCAGAGGCCGGCCTGGCACTGAATGTCGCCGGTCTTGATACGGCGCTGACGGTGCTGGGTGAGACAGCCAAGCTTCGCCAGATCTTTCTCAATTTGATGTCGAACGCGATCAAGTTTACAGAAAAAGGCGGCGTAGTTTCGTTGGACGTCCGGCAGCACGCCGGTGAAATCTTCGTGTCGGTATCCGACACCGGCATCGGCATGTCGCCGTCGGACATTCAAGTTGCGCTTACCCCATTCGGTCAGGTCGACAACCGGCTGGAGCGCAAATATGACGGTACCGGCCTTGGCCTTCCGCTGACCAAGACCTTTGTCGAACTTCACGGCGGCACATTGCAGGTCGAAAGTACGGTCGGACGTGGCACGACCGTCACTGTCCGTCTGATCGCACTGGTTCCGGCAGTAGCCGAACTGGCGTCGGCTTGAGCGGTCCTGTGCGCTTTGCGATTAACAGCTATGTTGCTGCAGCGCGGCATTTCGCACTTGGCGCTGCGGTAATATATGATCTAGTTAGGCTCTGAATGAGCACATTGATTGCTCGATAGCTGGGTCCAGGTGTGACGGAATATGTCTGGTTTGCCGCCGAAACAGGGTCTCTATGACCCCCGAAACGAGCATGACTCGTGCGGTGTCGGCTTTGTGGCCAACATCAAGGGCGAAAAGTCCCACGGAATAATTTCCCAGGGATTGCAGATCCTCATCAATCTGGATCATCGCGGCGCGGTAGGGGCCGACCCGCTCGTGGGCGACGGCGCGGGCTGCCTGATTCAGATTCCGGATGCATTGCTGCGCGACTGGGCCAAGGGTACCGGGGTGACGTTGCCCCAGCCGGGCCACTATGCGGTGGCGATGTGCTTCCTGCCGCCGGAGGCCAAAGCGCGCGACATCGTCGTCAAACAGTTCGAACGCTTCATAAAAAATGAAGGCCAGACCCTGATCGGCTGGCGTGACGTGCCGACCGATCCGACCGGTCTGGGCAAAACCGTGCTCGAGCAAATGCCGCTAATCCGTCAGGCGATCATCGCACACGGCCCCGAGGTCAAGGACCAGGACACGTTCGAGCGCAAACTGCTGACGATCCGCAAGCAGACTCAGAATCCGCTTGCCCAGTTGGCCAAGAAGCACAAGCTTCCTACGATTTCGCAGTTCTACATTCCGTCTTTCTCGACGCGCACTGTCGTCTACAAAGGACTGCTTCTGGCGACCGATGTCGGCCGCTTCTATCTCGATCTTAAAAACCCGTTGACCAAGTCGGCGATCGCGCTGGTGCATCAACGCTTCTCGACCAACACCTTCCCGTCATGGCGGCTGGCCCATCCCTATCGCTTCATTGCGCATAATGGCGAGATCAACACCCATCGCGGCAACGTCAACTGGATGAACGCCCGGCGGCGCTCGATGGAGTCCGATCTGCTTGGCGCCGATCTTGACAAGATGTGGCCGTTGATCCCGCACGGCCAGTCCGACACGGCCAGTCTCGACAATGCGCTCGAGTTGCTGATCGCGGGTGGTTATCCGATCGCGCACGCCATGATGATGCTGATTCCCGAAGCCTGGGCCGGCAACAAGCAGATGGAGCCCTCGCGCCGTGCCTTCTACGAATATCACGCCGCCCTGATCGAGCCGTGGGACGGCCCGGCTTCCATCGCTTTCACCGACGGACGGCAAATCGGCGCCACCCTCGACCGCAATGGCTTGAGGCCAGCGCGCTTCATCGTCACCGACGATGATCTCGTCATCATGGCGTCGGAAGCCGGCGTGCTGCCGATTCCAGACGAAAAGATCGTGCGCAAATGGCGCTTGCAGCCTGGCAAGATGCTGCTCATCGATCTCGAAGAGGGGCGCATCATCGAGGACGAGGAGATCAAGCGCACGCTCTCCGACGCCAAACCTTATGACGACTGGCTCAGGAAGACCCAGTTCAAGCTCGAGGAACTCGATCTTTCCGAAGAGCAGCCCGCGCCGTACAACGACGTTGCAGCTTTGCTCGATCGCCAGCAGGCATTCGGCTACACGCAGGAGGACATCCAGTTCTTCCTGGAGCCGATGGCGCTGGCGGGTGACGATCCGGTCGGCTCGATGGGCACGGACACCCCGCTGGCCGTGTTGTCGAGGAAGCCGCGGCTCCTTTACAACTATTTCAAGCAGAACTTCGCGCAAGTCACCAACCCGCCGATCGATCCGATCCGCGAGGAACTGGTGATGTCGTTGGTGTCGATGATCGGGCCGCGGCCGAACCTGCTCGGCCGCCAGGCCGGCACCCACAAGCGGCTTGAGGTCGCCCAGCCGATCCTCACCGATGAGGATCTGGCCAAGATCCGCTCGATCAACGAACTGCTGGACGGCGCCTTCCGCACCG
>JANYBR010000146.1 GCA_025360685.1 Pseudomonadota bacterium | reverse complement strand
CCTATTGAGTCTGGCGATGCGTCCGTTGCCACTAGCTACGCTGAGACCCGCTTCGCCGCTCTGGCTGCCTCCGCTTTGACCCGCTGAACGACGCTGACGCCGATACCGAGTTGTGCGGCGGCCCTCCGCATTCCAACGCCCTTGGTCAGCAATGCGCGCACCTTGTCCTCGACCTTGCCGTCAACACGGGGCCGTCCGCCGATGCGACCCTCGCGCTTGGCTCGCTTCAAGCCCGCTCGCACACGTTCTTGAATCATCGCCCGCTCGAACTCGGCAAAAACACCGAGCATCTGGAACATGGCCTTGCCCGCTGGCGTCGAAGTGTCGAGGCCCTGCTGGTGGAGGTACAAGTCAACGCCCTTGGCCTTTAGTTCGCCCAGGAAGCCGACGAGGTCTTGGAGTGAACGACCAAGGCGATCAACCGACCATGCTGCGATGAGGTCCACCTCACGCCTAGCAACGGCGTTGCACAACGCATCAAACGCTGGCCGTTGCTCTCGGCCCTTCGCGCCACTGATGCCGCGATCTGAGAAAGTCCCAACGACATTCCAACCGTGCCGCTTAGCTACGGCTTCTAGTTCGTGCCTTTGGTTGTCTGTCGATTGTCCGTCCGTGCTGACCCGAACGTACAGCGCCACTCGCTTCGTCATCTCGCTCACCCCTGTTGTGCGAACAGACATAAGCATCGTATGTACCAATTACAACTGATTACGGTACACTAGAAACCTCGAGTGAGGAATGGCGGCTGCGTGCGGCTGAGCGAGCGACGATTTCGGAGGGGTTATCGGTACAGCCTTAGTTTTCAAGATTGTTGCCCGGCTAGGCCGGTCCCCTCAGCGATGGCGCTGGGATCACGCGGGCGATGCAACGCATCACAGGACCGACCATTCAGCCCTCACGATTGGCGGGGCAGCCTTCGCTGTCCCCGCTTCGTTTCGCGAGTCCCTTTGGTCGGGGTTTCTAAGTGCCCCCTCGGACGACCTTCACGCGGACCATTCGCTTTCTTCCGTAATTGATTCAGCTCGATGCCTTTAACAAGTGGCCTTTCATACCGCGCCAATCCGCAGTCTGCAGAAAGTCCGTTGTGAACGCAGGCTGGCCGCCGAGATTCGACAATCGCAGTGGCAGTTTGTGGCGTGCACGGACTCCATTCACCGCACTGTTTCCCGATACGTGTGCTCACGCAGTGACAGTGAACGACGGGCGTTGCCGATCATCTAGGTGATGCGCGTCGTTGAGCGAAGGAGGGGGCCACGGGGGGAAATTCGAAATTCGGCACTGACGCCAAGGTTCGCGAATTTTGTCGCCAGATTAAGTCGCGGGTCGATGATCGCAAAGGCCAGCTTCGCGATGCCGCGCCCGCAGTCACTGCATCACATTTAGCTCGACTCCGCAGCGGAGCAACGCGCAATGCTATGATGGAGAGCTACGCCACCCGCGCCCAGATCAATATGGAGTCGAAATGAAGTCGCACAAAACACTACATCTCGTTTCTGCCAGCGCGCTTTTCTTCGTGGCATCGGGGCCAGCAATTGCAAAGACCATTACGTTGAGTTGTCCGATTGGCAGCGCACCCCCATTGATAGAAATTATTGATCTCGATGCCGGCAGCGTAAAAGCAACATCCGGGGGTGATTTGGTTATGTTGCCGTCGCCCGCCACTGTCACCGAGTCAAGCGTCACCTTTTTCTTTGACCAAAATTTGGGCGACAACGGAGTGTGTCGGCTTCGATATACCATCGACCGCCAAACTGCGGGGCTGAGATACGAATCCACCGGCGACCGGAGCTTTTGCATTAGTCGGCCGGCTTCCTACGGTTCGGTGCAGTGCTCGGTTGTTCCTAACCCCGGATTCTGATTGCCCTCCAGAGATTACTTTGGCTGCGAAACTACAGATGTCGTCGCGGCCGGGCGACAGAGTTGATGCCGATATCACCACGATCTAGCCGAGTCGGGACATTGACGCTCGAAGCCAACATTTTTGGTGGTTCAACCGAATGGGGGTGGCAAGAGCGATCTAGCATCAGCTTCGTGATCGGAGGACAATTCCCGTCTGATCGCTAAGGTACACCCCATGTCAGGATCAACAGACGATTTCCTCCGTCAAATGGTCAAACGAAACCTCAAGCTCGTTTCCTACCACCGTGGAGTGAAGAAGCTCGACCACGCAGAACTGCAGACAATGGATGTGAGCGCCTTGAACGCGAGATCGTCAGGCTTCAAGGGTCCGGCGATAGTGCCCCTCGATGTGTTCAACCAGATGTTGCAATTCAAGCTCATTGAAGAGATTAGCGCCCAGAGCGATGCCTCTCGGTCGATATTCCATTTAACGGAAGCTGGACGAGTTCGTGGCATCAAGGATTAACGGATCGACGGCCACGCTTGTAGCCAGCTGCGGTCGGTCAATTCGCTAACCGCCTATCCGGCAGGAAGAATCCAAAGCTCGTCTCGCGTCCCGCCTTCCATGTGAAGGTGATTTCCGCCTTCTCCGGTTCGATGACGATGGAGCGAAACAACTGACGCAGCACCAAATTTGCCACCCCTCGCCAACCTGTATCTGCGTCAGCTTGCGATACCGCAGCGCGCAATTCCTGGATTCGCATTTGAACGAACGGCAGCGCCGCTGCTGATACCAGCGCGCTTAGCGTCCCTGCCAGCAATGGGAGGAAGCGATGACGGATTACGTTGTCACCGGCCTTGTGAAGCGTCGCGCCCAGATGGCGCTGGAGATAGAAGAGACGCACGAACGGCTCAGGAAGCTTGTCCGCGACCTTGAAAGCCT
>JANYBR010000134.1 GCA_025360685.1 Pseudomonadota bacterium | reverse complement strand
CATGAGTTTTAGCGTCTGCACTTTTTCATGCATCGCCCCCCAGGGACCCGCCTGCTCGATATTGGTCAAGTGTTCGTTCAAGTGGTTGAACAGCGGATCTTTGGCGCGTGTTTCGCCATAGGTCGTCAGGACCATCGCCGAGATCTTCTGCTCGCGGGCGTTGGCTGAAGTCAGGAACGGAGTCACCGCGTCCACCAGGAGCGGATCGTTGATGCGATGCGCCGGAACCCATGCCTGTCCCATTCCGCCGCCGTAGGTCGGATCAAGACCCCTGAGCGCACTGATCCTATCCGCCGCGTCACCTTCTTTGAGAATCTGAATAATTGCCCGCGTGCTCCAGGGATTCGCCATTTTTCCGAAGAGCTGGATGGCCTGGTCGCGCACCTTCGCATCGGAGTCCTTCAGGAATGGCACGGTCAGATCAACCCAGCGCGTGTCGTTATTGCAGCGCCGGTCGTCCGTCCAACGGGCTGCGCCGGCGACCATACCGCCGCCCCATGGGTTGATTCCCAGAGCTGCCGCCTTCTTGACTTCGTGATCGGCCTTCTGCAGCGCCGCAACGCCGTCTCCGATCGACTTGGTGTCATTGAAGTAGTTGGGCACCGTCTGCGCCGCGTATTTCTTTTCATCGATCGTTGAATTTGGATCCTGGATCACTTCCAGCATGACGTCGCGGATCGTCGGATTGCGCGGATTGCCCATTTCCTGCGGCAGGAACGGATCGTTGACGCGCGCATCGAGTTTAGCATAAGACGGGGCGAAGGAGACGGCGCCCATCGACTGGTTGTCGACGATCTTCTTGCGATTGGCAATGAGCGTCTCTTTCATCGCATTCTGATACGCGTCGGCTGCGCGGGAATCCTTGCACTGCTCCAGTCCCAGCACTGCATTGAGGCGCACGAGCGGATCGGAGTTTTTCAGATATCCCGACAGCGTATCGAACGACAACGGCGTGCTGGTGGCGCCGAGCATCCGGAAGTAATCGAGAACAAAGGTCTCGTCATTCGAGAACAGGTCAGTTTCCTTCTTGAGCGCCTTGACGATGTTGTCTTTCGCCGCGTCGTCGATGTACGGCAGCATGCGCAGATGAGCCAGCAGCCCTTTGAGCGTCCATAAGACCACGCCGGCATCGGCGTCGGCGGAGGCTTTGAACAGCAGCGGGTAGATGCGTTTGTCGGCCAGTTGCGACAACTGCCAGACGGCCTCGCAGCGTTTCCAGCGATCGGTGTCCTGCAGTTTGGTGGTCAAATCGGCAATGACCTTGTCGTCGGCCTTCTGCGTGAAGATGACGACGCCGTTCTTGATCTCCTTTTCGAGATTGCCCGCGGCGACAACCTTGTCGAGGATCGTTTTGACGTCGGCGTTCTTGTCAGCCAGCGTGAAATTGAAGGAGCGGTTGAGCGTCAGCGGATAGACGGTTTCGAGTTTGGCGCGCGCGCGCAGGTCGCCGACGAGCTCTGAGAGATAGACGCGCGTGTAGCTGGCGTCGAGCTTCTTGTCGAGAACTTCTTCGGCGCGGATGGCGGCGGACTGTTCCTGCCCCTGGCCCTGACCGGCAGCGGAGGGCGATTTAACGAGCGTCCCGCCATTGGGCGAGCCCCAGGCTCCGGCTCCGAGGTCGGCGGCAAAAGCGCCGGCGCTGATAAAGGCGATGCTTCCGGCGGCAGCAAGATATCGTATCGGATTCATCTTTTTAGCTTTCTTGAACATCTCAGTTCCTCCAGTTTTTCGTGGCATGGGGCGGATTTACCTGCACAGGGAAACCCGGGCCTCTGGCTTCCCGCACAGAGCTTCGCCCATCCCGGTTGATTGGGACGGGCGAGCCCTGCACGGCAGTGCTGTTCTCCATTTGGACGGTCAGTTATTTCTGTTCGTATCTACTGCTATACTTTTTCAGCGTGAATTGGATTCACTGCCTTCGCGCCGGCTGTACTGCGACATCTTCGCCGCGTACGTCTTGATCGCCGCTTTGATCGTTGCCGCGTCGGCATCGGGCTTTGCCGGCGCCGCG
>JANYBR010000072.1 GCA_025360685.1 Pseudomonadota bacterium | reverse complement strand
CTATATGGGCGCCAACGTGGACGGCGTCCCGTCAGAGAAAGCGCACTGTTATAGAAGCCCTGCCCGCCTTGAGTGCGCGCCTGGACGAGACAGCAACACTTCCTCTCCCTGATGGCCGTTTTCCGTGCCGCGCCGGCATGTGCCGACGTGGAATCTTGTGACTAGGAAACGCTTGAAATGACCATTGGAACCGTGAAGTTCTTCAATACCGCCAAAGGTTTTGGCTTTATCGCGCCGGAAGGCGGCGGCAAGGACGTGTTCGTGCACGCCACTGCCGTTGAAGCAGCCGGCATGCGCTCGCTGAACGAAGGCCAGCGCGTCTCGTTCGACATCCAGCCGGATGCGCGTGGCGCCAAAGCCGTGAACCTGAAGGCGGTCTGAGCCACTTCAATTTCTGCGAAGCGGCCGGCGCGGAGAAATCCGCACCGGCCGTTTTGTATTCGACACCACCTTTGCTTTGGCTCCGGACGTGTGCGGAGAAAGAAACTGCATAAATTTGTGGTGAACGAGATCGGGCTTCAAAGAAGTTCGACTTCTATTTGCTCCCCTTCGATGCTAGCTGTGGCGTTCTTGGTTTGGGGGGATGATGCGGTTTCGGCAGGCAGCGCTCACACTCATCGCCGCGTCGTTGACCGCGGGCTGCGCTTCGGTCGTCGATGGCACGACGCAGCCGATCTATGTCGCAACCACACCCATAGCCGGCGCCACCTGCACTTGCACAAACGATCGCGGAGAATGGTCGGTCGTTACTCCAGGCTCGGTCGTCATCAAGAAAAGTCAGAGTGTCCTCCAAATTCGCTGCATCAAGCCCGGTTACCTGGAAGGAAAATTCTTTGCCGCAGGACACATGACGACCGCTGGAATGGTCGGTGCCATGCTACCCTATGTCGGCCTGATCGATTCCGCGGTCGATGCGTCGACGGGAGCCGCGCTCACCTATCCGGGAACCTATAGCATCGAACTGAAATCCGCCGGCCCGTCAGCCACCGCATTGTCACCATCAACCGGCACTTCGACCGCGACATCGACAACGCCGGCTCCCGCCCACTGAGAGAGGAACATCCCATGAAACCCATTCGCGTTCTGTGCGCCATCGCGCTTGCGGCAATGCTTGCCGGATGCGCCGGCAGCGTATCGGTACCGACCGCGATTCAGCCGCTATCGACGGATCAAAAGGCCGCGCTCCATCTGTCCGATGTTTCCGCGGATGCCGCCACCGGCGTTCTCATGTCGGATGGAGATTTCGGTATCGTCTGCCAAAAGGTCAGGTCGTACATCCAGGTGCAATCGCCTGGCGTTCTTGTTGACCAATCCGGCGTGGCAACGGCGCTGAAGATGAAGATCCATTTCACGCGCTTCGACCGCGGCAGTGCCTTCGCCCGCGCCATGCTCATAGGCCTGGGACAGATCGTCATCGAGGCAAACGTCACGCTTGAGGATGCGAGCGGTACGACTGTCGCGCAGTACAAGGTCTCCAAGGACTTTGCCTTGGGCGGAATCGCCGGCGCAACGACGAGTGTCGACGATGTCGAAGATGGCTTCGCCAAGTCGGTCGCCGCGGTCGTGAAGTGACGTCAAAGCCCGACACGCTTCTTCCGCCCGGCGCGCTGCAGGTATACGTGCCGGCCAATCGACAATAAAAGCCGGGACGCGTTGCCAAAGCAGCCGGGAAGCCTGAAAATCACAGGATGACCCCCGACAAAGACCAGCCGCCGGACGAGATGCCGGCGGCGCGCGGACCCGGCGGATTCGGCGGTCGACCGTTCGATCCGCGCTTGTTGCACGGACCGATCCCGCGTTCGCTCTTCCTGCTTGCCTTCCCGATCATGGGCGGCAACATCCTGCAGATCGCCTATCAGCTGGTCGATGCGTTCTGGGTCGGGCGGCTTGGCGCGGCCGCCGTCGCGTCGGTGTCGGTGTCGATGCCGCTGATGTTCCTGATGATGTCGATCGGCATGGGCTTTACGATCGCCGGCTCGACCCTGATCGCGCAATATGTCGGCGCGCGCAATCGCGACATGGTCGATCACGTCGCCGGGCAGACGCTGCTCACGGTCGTCGCCGTGTCGATGGCGCTCGGCCTGCTCGGCTTCGTCATCGCACCCTATCTGCTGGAACTGATGGAGGTCGACTCCGAGGTCTATCACAATGCGCTCGGCTTTCTGCGCGTGCAGTTCCTGAGCCTGCCGCTCGCCTTCGCCTATTTCTGTTTCCAGTCCCAGATGCGCGGCGTGGGTCAGGTGACGATTCCGCTCTACATTATCTCCGGATCGGTGCTCATCAACTTTGTGCTCGACCCGCTATTCATTTTCCACTTCGGCTGGGGCGTCATGGGTGCGGCGCTGGCGACGATGGTCAGCCAAACGGTCGCAGCGACTGTGGCGATCACGCTTCTCACTTCGGGGCGCTACGGCATCCGGCTCAAGCTGCGCCAGCTTAGGCCCGACTTCACGTTCATCCTGCGGGCCTTCAATCTGGGCTATCCCGCGGCGATCGAAGGCTCGGCGCGCGGGCTCGGCGTCACGATGATGATGTTCCTGATCACCAGCTTCGGCACGGTGACGACGGCGGCCTATGGCGTGGGCGGCAACGTGTTGCAGTTCGTCGTCATACCGGCGATGGGTTTCTCGATGGCAACTTCGACCCTTGTCGGCCAGAATATCGGAGCCGGCAACATTCCGCGCGCCGAAGCCGTGGCACGGCTGGCCGCGCTCATCACCTTCTCCGCGCTGTCGGGCGTCGGCATCGTTGCCTTTGTTTTCGCCAATCACGTCGCGGCCTTTTTCGTGCCGCACGACAAGGCCGTCATCCACGAGGCCAGTGTGTTCATCCGCACCGTCTCCTGGAGCTTCGGCTTTATCGGCGTACAGTTCGCTCTCATGGGCGTGTTGCGCGCCAGCGGCAACATGTTCGCCGCCATGGTCATCAGCCTCATCTCGCAATGGGTATTGTCTTTTCCGCTCGCCTTCGTGCTGTCGCAGCGCGCCCATATGGGAGCGCATGGCATCTGGTGGGCGTTTCCCATCGCCAATGTCCTTACCGCCATCGTCAGTGCAATTTGGTTTTCGAGGGGCGACTGGA
Organism: Pseudomonadota bacterium; assembly: GCA_025360685.1. Classification (GTDB taxonomy): domain Bacteria; phylum Pseudomonadota; class Alphaproteobacteria; order Micropepsales; family Micropepsaceae; genus Rhizomicrobium. Next base: position 5,287 of record JANYBR010000072.1, on the reverse strand, counting down.
AGAAGCGGCGCATCATCGATCCGTCGAACTTACGGCAGGAAGAAGAGGAAGATGTCGCCGAGCAGGTGATGGTGTGACAACCCTAGCCAAGGCCGAGCTGCACGAGTTCATCTCACGCCATCGCTACGGCGTGGTGGCGACGACCCACGCGGACGGCTCGTCCCAGTCGGCGCTGGTCGGCATCGCAGCATCGCCCGAGCTTGAGATCTTCTTCGACACGATCGGCGATACGCGCAAGGCGCAGAACCTGCGACGCGATCCGCGCATCTCAATGGTTATCGGCTGGGACAACGAGCAGAGTGTACAGCTCGAAGGCGTGGCCGACGAACCCAAAGGCGCCGGTCTCGCCACACTCAAGCTTGTCTATTACGCGGCATGGCCGGATGGACCGGCGCGCGAGAGCTGGCCCGGCATCACCTGGTTCCGCGTGCGCCCGCGTTGGGTCCGCTTCAGCGACTTCAATCGCGCGGAAGGCGCGGTGCGGGAAATCGAGCTCTAGCGCGCGGTCACCGGAACTTTACTTCGTACGACCTATTTACGTCTCGACATTCGAGAAACCAAGCATTCTAGTCACGACTTTAACGCTTCAGACATTTTGCGGCGCGAAGGGCGTGGGCTCGTTATGAATCGATTGGCCGCAGCGTGCGTTGCTTTCCTTCTCGTTGCGGGCTGCAGTTCTGAGCAAGCCACATCGCCCGACTACAACTCCAACCCGCACATTCCCGGCAGTGTCATGCGGGTGGAGCGCGTCGGCTGGTACCCGGCCATCGTGCTGCGCGCGCTGTTCTGGTACGAAGCTCCGCCCGAACCGGTGAGCGTCTCGGAAGGGATAACTCTCTACCGGATCAGCTATTGGTCGCGATATGACGGCCAAAACGTGCTGCTCTCCGGTCTGATGGCGCTGCCAAACGACGGAGCAGTGCGCGGAACGGTGCTCTATATGCATGGCACCAATACGAACCGCGCGGATTCTCCTTCCAGTCCAAGCCTTCAAGAAGGCTTACTGGTTTCGGGCGTATTCGCCAGCGGCGGTTACCTCGTCGCCGCACCCGATCTTTCGGGACTAGGCGTGTCGCATGCGCCGCAACCGTACTTCATCAACCAGAGCACGGTGGAACAGACGCTCGATTTCCTGCGTGCCGTGGAGACCGTCGCCAAGGACATGGGACATTCCTGGAATTCCAGCCTGTATGTTTTTGGTATCTCGCAAGGCGGGCACGACGCTGCCGTGATGCAACGCGAACTGGAGCGGCTGAACGATCCGGATTGGAAGGTGAAGGCCGGTGCCGGCATAGCGGGACCGTACGATATGGCAAACATCGAAGTTCCTTTTGCCATGACCGGCGTGGCGATCAACGATTCGACCTATCTGACCAACCTGGCTCTGTCCTATTCCGCCTACTATCACCAGCCGCTCGAAAGCCTGATGAAGCCGGAGATGGCGGCGCACGCGCGCCAATTGTTCGACGGTGACCACACCGGCGACGACGTGCGCAAGGGGATGCCGCGCAATCCGCGCGAACTCTTCACGCCACAGTTTCTGGACGCTTTCGACAACAAGAAGCCGAACTGGTTTCTCGACGCTCTGGGCACAAACGAGTCTTACGTGTGGGCGCCAACGGCCACTTTCCGCGCGTACTACGGCACCAAGGACATCGATGCCACGCCGCAGAACACCCTCTTCTTCGCGAAGGAAGCAACGCGACGCGGTGGCCATGTCGAGGCCGTCGACATTGGGCCGCAAGATCACGCGGCAACTCCCTACTACGCCGTGCCGAAGATCCGGCACTGGTTCGACGAACTCAGTGCGACTTCGCCCGCGGTACGTTGAGAGCCGCTACTCGTTCGATTTGAAATCGGGAAAACGCAGAATAACTCGCTTCTGCTTTCCGGTGCCCATCATGAAACGCGCATTCTCCGGCTTGGCCGGCGATCCGTCGATCGATGCATCGACGCGGTAGGAGCCGACGGGACCCTTCAACAGAACCCATGAACCGGCACAATCGAACTCAGCGATGCTCTTTCCAGCGTGGCTCACTTTCACGGTCGCACCCGAAAGATATTGCGCGCCGCCATTGGAGAATTCGATGCGGATCGGATAACTCGTCCAGCGCGGATCGTCTTTCGCTTCGCCGATGCCGGTGCACACCGTGTCCAGTCCGTTTAGCTGCACAGGCTGGTCCATCGGCATGGGGTCGGCCCATGCGGGCGCCGAGATCGCCAGGACCACTCCTGCAACGGCACACAATTTCAGCATGGAACCATCTCCTCTGGTGCCCGGGAAACATGGGCCTGCGTCGTGGCGAAAACGTGGAGAACTGATGTTGGTTCCCCGTCTTTTATCCGGAACGCAATGCCAATTTAGCGATACCGGCAGATCAGGAAAACCGCTCCCACGCCGCCTGGCGCGAGACGTTCAGCGCCTTGGCGACGTCCGCCCAGCTCACTTCGCGCCGGCGCAGGATATCAACCGTTTGCTGCACACGATCGCGCACTTCGCGGTACATCGAATCCTGACCCGACAAAACCTTCAAAAGCTGCTCGGTCGGCATTTTTTCGGGCCAGTCCATCCGCGCGGGATTGGCAGGATCGGGATCTGGCGTTTCAGCGATGATCTTGGCGCACAGCGCGACACACTCGTCACAAATCATGACTGCAGGTCCGGCAACCAGTTTTTTCACCTCGTGCTGGGATTTCCGGCAAAACGAGCAATAGAGCGTGGTCTGTTCGGCCGATGCTGCTTTGGCATTCATAGCGAATTTCCACGTCAAGGTTACCCTGACAGTCAAGACCATCCTGACAGTCTTGTCAAGGTGCTCTTGACACAAAATTTGAATTCAAATTGCAACCCTCAGACTGGAGCAAGTTTTTCGGCTTTCGCCACGACGCAAGCGCGCATGACTTGGTTCGAGACTTTTCGCAGGAATTTTTTTCGAGGATTCGTCCATTCGCCCTTCATGTCTGCGGCCTCTCGCGCGCTAGGGCTGCCGGAGTAGTAATGTCAAGTATTCCATTCGACGAAATCTTGTTCTATTTCAGTTCTTCTTGTTTGAAATCAGGGGGGAAGTAATGAAAGTTGGGATTGTCTTTGGTTTTCTTTGTATAGTTATAATGACCGCCGGGATCGATCTCGGTTTTGCTGCAGCTTCAAAAACACGTGCGATTGCCAATCTGACGGCGAGGGACGGCCGGCCGCTCGGCACGGCGGACTTCATCGGGACGTCGCACGGCGTGCTGATCGAATTCAATCTGCACGGGCTCACTCCCGGGCCGCACGCGATCCACATCCACACCTCCGGCAATTGCAATCCGAAGGTCGCCTTCACTTCCGCCGGGCCGGATTTCAGTCCCGAGCCGGACCGGATGCATGGCTTTCTGGCGCAGCATGGCGTCCATGCCGGCGATCTGCCCAATCAGTTCGCGGCGAACGACGGCACCCTACACGCCTCCGTGATCACCAATACGATCTCGTTGGGCAACGGCAAGAAGTCGATCTTCGATCCGGACGGCGCATCAATCATCGTCCACGCTCAGGCCGACGACTATGTGAGCCAACCCGTCGGAAACGCGGGCGACCGCGTTGCCTGCGGCGTGATCATGCGAACGGTCGGACCAAGCCCGCGCAAGGGCGGTGCGCGCCGCGCGCATAAGTAAGGCTTGCATGAATCGGGCATGGTCTGTGCCGCCAATGCGGAGGAAACATCATGCTCGTGCTTCATCAGATGCAGATGTCGGGCAATTGCTACAAGGTGCGCCTGGCAGCGCGTCAGCTGGGCATTCCGCTTGTGCTGAAGGAATATCCGCTGCATGACGGTCAAACCCGCAAGCCGGACTTTCTGGCCAAGAATCCCAACGGGCGCGTGCCGATGTTGGAATTCGAGGACGGACGCACCTTGCCAGAATCCGATGCCATCATCTGGTACCTTGCCGAGGGCTCGCTGCTCGCGCCTGAGAGCAAATGGGATCGCGCCCAGGCGCTGTCCTGGATGTTTTTCGAACAGTACAGCCACGAGCCTTACATCGCGGTGGCGCGGTTCTGGCTGAAGTTTGCAGCCAAGGAAGAGCTAGCCAAGAAACAGCATCTGGTGGCCGAGTGGCACGAGAAAGGAAATGCCGCGCTCGGCGTCATGAACACGCATTTGAGCAAGCACGATTGGTTCGGTGGCTCGCGCTATTCGATCGCGGACATCGCGCTCTACGGCTATACGCACAGTGCGGCAGATGGCGGGTTCAATTTGGCAAGCTATCCCGCTGTCACGAAATGGCTGGCGCGCGTGGCAGCGGAACACGGCCATATCCCTCTCGCTGAAAGCTGGTAACCGGTCGTCCTGCTGATTCCCGGTCTGTCCCATTTCGCCGTGAACATCAGGCCAAAACCAACCTGACAGGTCCCAGCACAGTCGAAATTTGGACCGCTCGCCTGGACTGCTTGGGCGTGGCATTCTCGCCAAGGGCGTTCGCCATCGCCCGCGAGGATCAAACTTGGGCTACGAAGGGCCAGAGATAATCAGGCTGTTGGACGCGGATGCGCTGCGCCGCGCGCTGACCGCGCTGGCGCACGGCGCGACCGACAAGTCCCAGCTGCGCAAGGATGCACTCACGCTGATCAAGACGGCGTTCCTGGACGGGCGCGCGTTGGTCAAGACAGACGTCGAGTCCGGCGCGCTGACCGGACTTGCGGCGGCGCGCGCGCTCTCGGGCCTGCAGGATGCCACGATCCAGGTGGTCTACGATTTCGCCACCAAGCATTTCTACTATGCGCAGAACCCCACGGCGGCGGAACGGATTGCGGTGGTCGCCACCGGCGGGTATGGCCGCGGCGAGCTGGCGCCCGGTTCCGACATCGACCTCCTGTTCGTGCGCCCGTTCAAGCAAACCGCCTGGGGCGAGAGCGTCATCGAATTCATCCTCTACATGCTGTGGGATCTCGGCCTGAAGGTTGGGCATGCCACCCGCTCGCTCGGCGAGTGCGTGCGGCTCTCCAAGCAGGACATCACCATCCGCACCGCGATCCTGGAAGCGCGCTATCTGTGGGGCGACCAGAAACTCTACGAAGAACTGCGCAAGAAATTCTGGGGCGAAGTGGCGACCGGCACCGGACAGGATTTCGTCGAGGCCAAGCTTGCCGAGCGCAAGGAGCGCCACCAGCGCCAGGGCGAGAGCCGCTATCTGGTCGAGCCAAACATAAAGGAAGGCAAGGGCGGCCTTCGCGACCTGCAGACGCTCTACTGGATCGGAAAATATCTCTATCACGTCGACGACGCGGCAGCACTGGTGCAGCACAATG
>JANYBR010000062.1 GCA_025360685.1 Pseudomonadota bacterium | reverse complement strand
TCGGTTTCCAGCGTCACGGCGTCGCCCGGTGCCAGCATTTCCAGTTCACGTGAATAGGATCGCGCGCAGCCGCCGCCGAGCCGCTTGGCCTGCATCAATGCCAGCTCGGTATTCTTGAGCAGGTCCAGCGGATCGCGCGCGTCGCGCCCGAGCGCCACGCCGACGCTCGCCGGCGCGAAGATGTTGCGCCCCTGCAGGAGGTAAGGCGCACTGCAAGTATCGATGAGTTCGTTGCCGATGGCGCTGGGCTCGCTGCTGATACGCGAGAAGATGATCGCGAAGGCGTCGCCGCCGACGCGAAATACTTCGGCAACGCCTTCGAAACGTTTGGTGAGCCGCTCCGCAATCTGATTCAGGATGACGTCGCCCCCTGCGTCGCCAAGACTGGCGTGGATCGACTTGAAACGGTCGATGTCGAGCAGCGCGAATGTCACGTCGGCGAGACGCGAACCGCGCTGGTCCAATTCCTCCATCATCGCCACGCGGTTGCCCAGACCCGTCAGGGGGTCGCGCAAAGTCTGATTGAGAAGCTCGGCCTCCGATTCCTTGCGCGTGGTAACGTCGCCGAGCAGGCCCAGGCAGCGGCTGGCTTGCGCGTGTTCGCCCAGCATGGTGGCGCGCAGCTCGAACCAGGGATAGCGGCCGCTTTCGCTACGGACGCGGAATTCGATGCGGAACGCCAGGCCGGGATGCTCGCGATAGTCGGCGAGCGCCCGGCGATAAAGCTCGCGGTCGTCGGCGTGGACGCGCCCGATCCAGTCGCCATGGTTGAAGCGCGAATGTACCTCCGACAGGCCGATCAGGGCCGCCGCCTCGCGCGAAAGCTTGACAGTGTCACTGGCGAAGTCGAGATCGAATATCCCCTGATGCGAGGCGCCGATCGCCTGCATCGCCGATCCCGCCGCCCCGCTGCGTGCAGGCATTTCGACCGGTGGTCGCGCGTCGGGTTGAGGCGGTGCCGGCGGTACAGCCGCGATAGACTTGAAAGGAAGAACGGCTATGCCCTCGCCCGCCGCAATCGCGAGCGCCAACAGCATGGCGGCAGCGGCAGCGAACGCACCTGCGGCCGATGCAGCGAGTGACTCGCCGCTGTCGCCCAGTGTCGCAAGCGCCGAGGCCAGCGCGACACAGGCGAACACCGTCGCGCTGGGAACGGACACACGCGCAGCCTGCGAGCCCGACCAGCCGCGGTAGATGAGATACGCAGCGATGGCGATGGTTGCGACCACAACAAACGTGTCGGCCAAAACCGCCATGCCCGGGATACCCAGATAGGCGAAGATCGAGAGCGCGGCGATTGCACCCTGGCCATGGCGGAACCAGCGCGCGGCCGGCGGCCAAACCTCATGCAACGGCGCAATCGCGTTTGTCAGTCCGATGCCCGCCATGACGGAGAGACCCGCGAACATCGCCATCAGCCCGTAAGGTCCGCCCACGCCGGTCGCGAGGCTGGCGTCGAACAAGCCAGTCTCGGATAGCCGCTCCAACAGCACGAGCATGAGCGTCAATGCAGCCCACCGCGCGGGCGCATGGCCGAGGATCACTGCAAGCCCACAGACGATCAGCGCCGCTGCGGCGATGAGCGCCCATACCGCGGTCGTGAAGATGGCCATCTGGCGGTTGTGTGCAGCAAGTGCGGGCTCGGTCCAGGCCATCAAAGACGGCGGATCGCCGGTATTGGCGAGCTGGACGGCGAGCGCGACAGCGGTCGCGGGCGGAATGATGACTCGGAAGGCGCGCCTGCCATACGCGCTCATGTTCTCGATGCTGACGGCCGAGTCCGAACTGGCCACACTGAGAATGGCCGGGCGCGACGGGCGTGGCAGGAGGCGGAAGCCAACACTGGGCGGCTGTGCCGCCCGCAGCACACGGCTGGACGCGTGCAGCGCACTGTTCGTCGCCTTGATCAGGTACCAGTGCGAGCCGTCAGGCTGGATACCCGATGGCGCATGATACGGCGCGAGTGCGTCCTGGACTTCGACGACTTCGTCGGGGCTGGCAAAATCAACCACATGCGAAGTGTCGGAGCGAGCGGCGTCGGCGGCTGCAAAGGCCGCGATCAAAGCGGACGACAGCGCCGCGGCGATTGCATAACGTTTCATCACCGGCGTGTACACATTCCCAAGATGCAACGGCCTGGCCGGCGCGTCGCGATGCAGTTGAACTGTCCTGCGATTCACGCCGAACGGCTGATCGCGCCCTAACCTAGCCGTACCTCGTCCGAGAGCAAAGCGAACAGGACGTGGTCGCGCCATTCGCCATTGATTTGCAGGTAGCGCAAAGCGACACCTTCCTGGCGATAGCCTACTTTCATCAACAGGTTTTGCGAGGCTTTGTTGGAGGGCAAGCAGGCCGCCTCGATTCGATGCAGACCCAAGGTGGAGAAGATGAACGGCACCAGCGCCCGCACGGCCTCATACATATAGCCTTGGCGCGAGAAGCGTTCGCCGATCCAGTACCCCAGGGCGCAACATTGAGTCACGCCGCGGCGCACGTTCGACAGCGTGCAGCCTCCCATCAGCACGTCGTCTTCCGCGCGAAAGACGAAGAAGGCATAGGCCGAGTCGAGCCTGGCTTCCTTCTGGTAGCGCTTGATGCGTCTGCGGAATGCGGCCTTGGTCAACTCGTCGCTCGCCCAGACCGGCTCCCATGGCGCCAGGAAGGCACGGCTCTCGCCGCGCAGCCGCGCCCAGGCGGGAAAGTCCGCAATACGCGGATAGCGAAGATAGACCCCGCCGCCTCTGATGATCGGCTGTTGCCCACCCGGAAAGGTGAGACCGCGCATGAACGCCATCGGCCCGGTGTTCATTCCGCGGCGCGCAAGGTCGATCCGCTCCCGAACCGGCTTGCGAAGACGCTGTGCTTCTCCAGATGCCCGACCGGACCGACCGCAGCCATCGCGGGATTGACGCCCTGCATGATCCGCTCGCCGAAGCAACGTACTGCGCTCGCATCGATCGCATCGAGCCGGCCTGTCATCTCATCGAGTGGCACCACGCGTCCGTAGGAGAACATCTGTCCGGCGATCTGTTCGGCACGCTGCCCGGGGCGCTCCAGGCCCATCAGCAGGCTCGACTTCAACTGCGCCGTGGCGCGCGAGACTTCGGCATCGGTTGCGCCGGAGGCCAGACTTTCCATCTCGCCGACGATGACCGCGGATATTTCCGCCGCCTCCTGTTCGCCGGTACCGGCATAGATGCCGATCGTCCCACTATCCTTTGACGCCTGTGCGAAAGCGGAAATCGCGTAGCAAAGCCCGCGCTTCTCGCGGGCTTCTTGGAACAGGCGCGAAGACATGCCTCCGCCCAGCGCTGTGACATAGACCTGGGCCGTGTAGAAATCGGGATCGGAACTGGAAACGCCGGGAAGCGCATAAGCGATATGCGCCTGTTCCAGATCCTGCTGATACCGGCTGTCGCCGCCGACATAAATGGCCGGCAAGGGCGCAGGGGCCGGGCCAGTCCGCAGCGCCGCGAAGTGCTCCTCCACGAGCCGTGCGATCTGTTCATGATCGACGGCACCGGACGAGACCAGGGTCATATCGCCGGCGCGGTAGTTTGCTGCCATATAGGTGCGCAGCTCCTCCTGGGTGAAGGCACTGACGGTGGCTTCGCTGCCAAGGATCGGCCAGCCCATCGGCTGATCGGGATAGATCACCGATTGCAGATGGTCGAACACGATATCGTCGGGCGTGTCGCGCGCCTGACCGATCTCCTGCAGCACGACCTGACGTTCGCGCTCCAGTTCGCCTTGCTCGAATGTGGGATGTGTGAGGATGTCCGCGAGCAGGTCGATGGCGAGCGGCACGTCGGCCTTCAGCACCCGCGCATGGAACGCTGTCTGCTCGCGGCTGGTATAGGCGTTGAGATAGCCACCGACCGCTTCGATCTCTTCGGCGATGTCGCGTGCGCTGCGCCGCTGCGTGCCCTTGAAGGCCATATGTTCGAGCATGTGAGAGACGCCCATCACGGGGCGCGTCTCGTTGCGCGCGCCAGCGTTCACCCAGACGCCGACCATCGCGCTCTCAAGCTGCGGCATCGGATCGGTAATTATGGTCAAGCCGTTGGAAAGTCTTGTGATTTCAGGTGTCATGGATGGGCAAGCTTAGCCTCGATATGGGCTCGGACCAAGGCCTTGTCATTGCGCAAAACAGCGAACTTTTCTGCCCCTTCGTAGAGGCCAGCCAGCCGCTGCGGAAGGGGCGGAACGGCGCCTGAGGCGCCCTGAACCGCCTCGGGAAACTTCGCCGGGTGGGCCGTCGCAAGGACCACGATAGGCCCCATCAGCGTCCCCTTCATCTTGTAGGCGGCGTGCAGCCCTACCGCTGTATGTGGATCGACCAGCCGCCCGAGCCGGCCATGGACCCGGCGGATGGTTTCGGTGGTCTCCTGGTCGTTGCAACGGGTCGCGGCATACCGCGCTCGCAGGTCGGCGAGCACATTGGCCGGAAGCGGTAATTTTCTGTCGCGAGCGAAGCGCTCCATGGCCCCGGTCAACCACTCAGAATCGCGCCCCGACGCTTCGAAAAGCGCCCGCTCAAAATTGCTCGCCACCTGGATGTCCATGGACGGGCTCAGCGAGGGCTGCACCGAACCGGATGCATAGACTCCATCGTTCAACGCCCTCGCCATGATGTCGTTCACGTTGGTGGCGATGACAAGTTTTTCCACCCCAAGGCCCATGCGCATCGCTGCTTCGCCGGCAAAGACGTCGCCGAAGTTTCCGGTCGGAACAACAAAGCTCGCGGGTCGTCCGAGCTGTGCCGTGGCCGTAAAGTAGTAGACGGATTGCGCCGCGATGCGCGCGAAGTTGATCGAATTCACCGCCGTCAAATTCACGGCGCGCGCGAAAGCGCTTTCGGCGAACAGCTCTTTGACGATCCGCTGCGCGTCATCGAACGTGCCCTCGAGCGCGATGTTGTGGACGTTGGCATGCGGCGAGGTCGTCATCTGGCGGCGCTGCACTTCGCTCACGCGTCCTTTGGGATGCAGCACGAAGACCTGGATATTCGGCAACCCGCCCAGGGCCGCGATCGCGGCGGACCCAGTATCGCCCGACGTTGCGCACACCACGGTCGCGCTGCCGCCACGCTTGGACAGTGCGCGCGAGAACAGGCGCCCCAACACCTGCATTGCCACATCCTTGAAGGCGAGCGTGGGCCCGTGAAACAGTTCCATGAGGAACAAGTCCGGCTCGACCTCGACCAGCGGTGCGATGCGCGGATCGTCGAAGGTGGCGTAGGCGGCCGTGATGTCGGCGTTGATTTCATCCGGCGTGAACGAGCCACCGGCAAAGCGCGTCAGGATTTGGCGTGCGACGTCGACGTAGCGGCTCTTGGCAAAGCTCGCGGTCTGCGACGCCGAAATCTGCGGCCAGAATTCCGGAAGATAGAGCCCGCCATCCGGCGCCAGACCGGCCAACAGCACGTCCGCGAAGCTGGCCCTTGGGGACTTGCCGCGCGTGCTGATGAGCGATGGATAGATCTCTGTCACGTCTTGTTACCGCGTACGAAGGTCAGGCGTCCCGTTGACACATGATAGGCCAGATACACGCCCAGCAGGCCTGCCGCCATCAGAAACCAGGTGATCGCATATTGAAGATGCTCGTTGCGGAAATTCACCTGGGTCTGTCCTCCCCTGGGCCAGCCGCCCGGATTGGGCATGGCATCGGCCTCCACGATAACGGGCGCCGCGAGCTTGATGCCGTCGTTTCGCGCCATGGCGGCTGCGTCGCGGGAATACCAGATGCGCCGGGCGAGATCGGGCTTTGGTGTGAATGCGCCGGGCAGATCGGGATCGCGCCACACTCCGACCAAGCTCGTTTCACCGTCGATCAATCCGCGCGTACGGGTTGCAGGCTCGCGCCAATCGCGCGGAACGATGCCGCGATCAACCAGCACGACACGGCCGTCGCTGCAGCGGAACGGAACGACGACGTGAAAGACCGGTGCACCCTGCAGGTCAGTTCCGAAAACATACGCTTCTTTCGTATTGTCAAAGTGTCCCTCGAGGCGAACCCGGTGATATTGGGCATCGAAGCCCATCGCGACCGCCCGCGCGAGCGTAACGGGTGTGGCCGACAGGTTCCGGTTCACCTGACCAATCAGCTCGAGCTTCCAGTGCAGGCGCTGCAGCTGCCAGGAACCAAGCACGATGAGTGCAGCGAACAGGATCGTGCAGGCAATGGTCAGAGCGGGAAGTGGGCGGAACGAGACAGCCATCAGTCTTCGATCTTGCCCTCGCCGGCTCGGTGCCGATATTGGAGCACCAGCAGCGCCGACTTGATCACCCTCAGCAAGAAGAAGGTCAGGACGACGATCACCGGCGTCCACAGGACCGCGTGAACCCACAGCGGCGGCTGGAATGTGAACTCGACCCACAACGCCGCGCCACAGACGAACGCGCCGACAACTAGGATCACGAGCGCTGCCGCGCCGTCGCCGACGTCGAAGCTCGCGAAATCCAGACCGCAAGCCGAACAGCTCGGCGCGATCGTCAGGTAGCCGTTGAACAGTGCACCCTGTCCGCAGCGCGGACATCGCCCCAGCAGGCTCGCCTGGAAGACGTTGGGACTGTGCACCATCTCAACCTACGCTGACCGGCCCCTGGCCCCACACATAAATGCAAGCGAACAGGAACAGCCACACCACGTCGACGAAGTGCCAGTACCAGGCCGCCGCCTCGAAGCCGAAATGGCGTGTCGGCGTGAACTGTCCCGCGATGGCGCGGAACAGACATACGCTCAGGAAGATCGTGCCGATGATGACGTGCAGGCCGTGGAACCCTGTCGCCATGAAGAAGGTCGAGCCGTAGATCGCATCGAAATTGCCCACCCCGGCCGTGAGCGACGCATGCGCCGCGTCCGTGAATGGTACCAGGGCCAGATGGTTGAAGCCGAATGTGAACGGCGCATGCGCGTACTCGTAGGCCTGCACGCCGGTGAACGAGGCGCCTAGCAGAACAGTGAGGATCAGGCCCTGCACCGCGCCGCGCTTGTCGCCGTGCTGGATGGCGTGATGCGCCCAGGTGACTGTCGTGCCCGACGTCAGAAGAATGAGGGTGTTGAGCAGCGGGAAGTGCCAGGGATCGAGCGTGACGATGCCAGACGGAGGCCAGGCGCCGATCGAGGCATCGTTGAAGAAGATCGCAAAGTTGAAATACGCCCAAAACCAGGCGAGAAAGAACATCACTTCAGAGGCGATGAACAGCAGCATGCCGTAACGCAGGCCGAGCTTCACCACGGGTGTGTGATCGCCGCGCACAACAGACTCGTTCGCAACGTCGCGCCACCAGCCGGCCATCGTGAACAGCACCATCGCGAGCCCGATGACGAAGATCCAGGGCTGGCCGTTCACTGGCAGTCCGAAGAAGCCGGTATAGTCCTTATTCATCCAGAACACGGCGCCGACCAGCATCGTAAACGCGGCGACAGAGCCGACGATCGGCCACGCGCTCGGGTCGACCAGATGATAGTCGTGCTTGACCTCGGAATTGGCCATGACTGAAACCCTTCTTTGTTACGGCTGAACCCGCACCATCGTCATCAAATAAAACAGAACCACCAGCGCACCCAGCGCCAGCGCGATTGCGATGCTGCGCCGGCGGCGAGCCTTGTCTTCCGTGTCGCTCATCGCCATCGCCTCACACCCAGCCCGAGAACGGAGCGATGTGGAACAATCGCTCGACTATCAGCGACGCGAACAGCGCGAACATGTAGATCAGGGAGACGCGGAACAATCTGTGCGCTGCCGGTTCGTTGGCTTCGTCGCTCTCGCGCACGACGGCAACCGACTCCCAAGCGAACCAAATGCCGATCGACGATGCGACGGCGAGATAGAGTGGGCCACCGAGGCCGATCGCGGCTGGGAGCAAACCGGCCGGAATAAGTAGCGCGGTGTAGGCAAGGATCTGGCGGCGCGTGGAACGCTTGCCGCGCACGACGGGCATCATCGGCACGCCAGCGCGCGCATAGTCGCCCGAACGCCAGAGCGACAAGGCCCAGAAATGCGGCGGCGTCCAAAGGAAGATGATCGCCACCAGCAGGATCGGCGCGAGCGAGAGCGAGCCGGTCACAGCAGCCCAGCCGATGGCGGGCGGCAGCGCACCCGCCAGACCGCCGATCACGATGTTCTGCGGGGTGCGGCGCTTCAGCCAGAGCGTATAGACGCCGACATAGACGAAGATCGTGAACGTCAGCAGGAGACCTGCGAACAGGTTGACGAGAAGTCCCATCACCGTCACGGCGCCGACCGCCAGAGTCCAGCCGAAACCGAGCGCTTCGCCGCGCGCGATGCGACCCGCCGGGATCGGACGCTCAGCGGTGCGGCTCATCAAGGCATCGATGTCGCAATCGTACGCCATATTCAGCGCGCCCGATGCCCCGGCCGCGATTGCTATGCACAGAAGCGCGGTGAAGGCGGTGAGCGGATCGATCGCGCCCGGCGCCACCACCATGCCGGCCAATCCGGTGAACACGACAAGCGACATCACGCGCGGTTTCAGCAGCGTGAAATAGTCGCCGACTGTCGCGATGCGAGGCTTAGCGGTGAGCGCGACGATTGTCATCAGGTGATCTTCGGTAATTCGTTGAACTGGTGGAACGGCGGCGGCGACGGCAATGTCCATTCAAGCGTGGTGGCGTACGGGCCCCATGGATTATCACCGGCCAAGCGCTTGCGCGAGAACGCCTCGATCAGCATCACGAGGAACACCAGAACGCCCACTCCCGCAATAAACGCTCCGACCGACGAAACGAAGTTCCAGCCCGCAAAAGCGTCGGGATAATCCGCGTACCGGCGCGGCATGCCGGCGAGGCCCAGGAAGTGCTGCGGAAAGAACGCCATGTTCACGCCGATGAACGTGACCCAGAAATGCAGCTTGCCGAGGAATTCGCTGTACATGTATCCCGTGATCTTCGGGAACCAGAAATAAAAGCCCGCGAAGATCGTGAACACCGCGCCGAGCGACAGCACGTAGTGGAAATGCGCGACCACGTAGTAGGTATCTTGCAGGACCACGTCGACGCCTGCGTTCGCCAGCACCACGCCGGTGACCCCGCCGACGGTGAACAGGAACACGAAGCCGACGGCCCAAAGCATCGGCGTTTTGAAATCGACGCTGCCGCCCCACATGGTGGCGATCCACGAGAAGATCTTGATGCCGGTCGGCACCGCAATGACCATTGTGGCGAAAACGAAGTAGGCTTTCGTGTCGACGCTGAGCCCAACCGTGTACATGTGATGCGCCCAGACCAGGAAACCGATGAAGCCGATCGACACCATCGCGTACGCCATGCCGAGATAGCCGAAGATCGGCTTCTTGGCGAAGGTCGAGATGATGTGGCTGACCATGCCGAAGCCAGGCAGGATCAGGATGTAAACTTCGGGGTGTCCGAAGAACCAGAACAGATGCTGGTACAGGATCGGATCGCCCCCACCCGCCGCGTTGAAGAACGACGTGCCGAAGTGGCGATCGGCGAGCAGCATGGTGATCGCACCGGCCAGTACCGGCAGCGACAGCAGCAACAGGAACACGGTCACCAGGATCGACCACACGAACAGCGGCATCTTGTGCAAGGTCATGCCGGGCGCGCGCAGGTTGAAAATGGTGGTGATGAAGTTGATCGCGCCGAGGATCGACGACGCGCCTGCAATATGTAGCGAGAAGATCGCCAGATCCATCGCCGGCCCCGGCGAGCCATAGGTTGAAAGCGGCGCATAGATCGTCCAGCCGCCGCCGACGCCCATGCCGCCGGAGTCGCCCTCTACGAACATGCTCATGATGAGGAGCAGGAACGAGAACGGCAGCAGCCAGAACGAGATGTTGTTCATGCGCGGGAACGCCATGTCCGGCGCGCCGATCATCAACGGCACCAGCCAGTTGCCGAAGCCACCGATCATCGCAGGCATGATCATGAAGAAGACCATGATCAGGCCGTGGCCCGTAACGAACACGTTGAAGGTGTGCGGGTCCTTGAAGATTTGCAGGCCCGGATACATCAACTCGGCGCGCATCATCATCGACAGGAAGCCGCCGATCAGTCCGGCGATCACCGCGAAGACGAGGTACATCGTGCCGATGTCCTTGTGGTTGGTCGAATAGACAAAGCGCCGCCAGCCGGTCGGGTGGCCGTGGGAATCGTCGTCATGCGCATGGGCGAGGTCGGCCATAAGCTTCGTCCTTGTTACTGCGCAGCCAGCTGCGTGATGTTTGCGTGGTCGATCGCGGCATATTTCTTCTTCGCCTTGGCCAGCCATGCGGCATATTCAGTGTCGGTCACCACCTTTACTTCGATCGGCATGAAGGCGTGCTTGGCGCCGCAAAGTTCCGAGCACTCGCCGTAGAACGTTCCGGTCCGTGTCGCTTTGAACCAAGTGTGGTTGAGACGGCCCGGCACCGCGTCCATCTTCACGCCCATCTCGGGCAGCGCCCAGGAGTGGATGACGTCTGCGCCCGTGACGACGACTTCGATAACTTTATTCACCGGCACCACGATCACATTGTCCACGCCGAGCAGGCGCGGCTCGCCCGCGGCCTTGGCAGCGTCATCGGACAGACCGAGCGAATCGAACTGGAAGTTGCCGTCGGCCGGATATTGATAGGTCCAGAACCACTGCTTGCCGATCGCATTCAGCTTCACGTCCGCTTTCGGAATGGCCGATTCGTAGTAGAGGAGCTTGAACGAAGGTATCGCGATAATGACCAGGATGATGACTGGAATGATGGTCCATGCGACCTCGAGTAGTGTGTTGTGCTGCGTCCTGCTCGGCGTCGGATTGGAGCGGCGGTTGTAGCGAATAATGATCCAAACCAGCAGTGCCAGGACGAACAGACTGATCGCGACGATGATGTACAGCAGAAGCTGATGGAAACTCTCGATGCGCTCCATGACAGGCGACGCGGCAGGCTGCAGCCCAAGCTCGTAGTCGTAGGGCAGCGCGGATGCCGCGCTTGTCCAACTCATCACCGCCGAGGCGACCCCTACGCCAATGCCGGTTTTTCTGATGGACATGCACGCCCTCGCGAATTTGAACGCTCAGGGTAGCTGAGCCCCCTCGCTTTTGGATTCTTGCGGGGGATTTAGAGGCGCTAACCCCCTAAAGTCATTGCGACCTTCTGGCACGGGGTGGGTTTTCAGAGTCGCATTAAGACCGATCCGCGCCGCAGGGCAAGAAACTGGGCAACCGGCCCAAAAAGCAACTATATCTACTCGGCAGGCAAATCACCCGCTCCGGAGCACGCCATGAGCCATTCCAGCGACTTGTTCTTCACCCGCACCGGCATGGATCGAAGTCGGGTTCAGGCGACGGTGGACGAGGCGCTGAACGGCTCGGACGACGGCGAACTGTTTCTGGAGTACTGCCAGAGCGAGTCGTTTGCCTTCGATGACGGTCGCCTGAAGGCCGCAACCTTCGACACGACACAGGGCTTTGGCCTGCGCGCAGTAGCCGGCGAAGCGACCGGCTATGCCCATGCGACAGAGCTTTCGGAGGACGCGATCAAGCGCGCGGCGGAGACCGTGCGCGCGGTGGCTCGCGGCTACTCCGGTGTTGCCGCGGGTTCGCCCGTCCGCACGAACAAGAAATTCTACACCGACATCGATCCGTTGCAGTCGACGGCATTTGAGAAAAAGGTGAAGCTACTTGAGGACATGAATGCCTACGCGCGCTCCAAAGACAGCCGCGTGCGACAGGTCTCCTGTTCTCTGTCGGGCGAATGGCAACAAGTCGAGATCGTTCGCGCCGGCGGCGAGGCGTATCGCGACATCCGCCCGCTGGTGCGTATCAATGTGTCCGTCGTGGTCGAACAGGATGGCCGTCAGGAATCCGGCAGCTTCGGCGGCGGCGGCCGCTCGGGATACGACACGTATGTGACATCCGACTATTGGCACGAAGCCGTAGACGAAGCACTGCGACAAGCGTTGGTGAACCTGCAATCGGTCCCGGCGCCGGCCGGCGAGATGACCGTCGTGCTCGGAAACGGCTGGCCCGGCATCCTCCTGCATGAGGCGATCGGCCACGGACTGGAGGGCGACTTCAACCGCAAGAAGACTAGCGCGTTCGCCGGATTGCTTGGCGAGCGCGTGGCCTCGCCCGGAGTAACGGTGGTCGACGACGGCACGATCGACGGACGGCGTGGCTCGCTCTCGATCGACGATGAAGGCACGCCGACGTCGCGCACGGTGCTGATCGAGGATGGGATCCTAAAGGGCTACATGCAGGATCGGCAGAACGCGCGGCTGATGGGAGTGGCGCCTACCGGCAACGGACGGCGACAATCCTATGCTTGCCAGGTGATGCCGCGCATGACCAACACCTACATGCTCGGCGGGACCACCGATCCGGCCGAGATCATCGCCAGCGTCAAGAACGGAGTCTACGCCACGAACTTCGGCGGCGGACAGGTCGACATCACCAACGGCAAGTTCGTGTTCTCCTGCACCGAGGCCTATCTCATCGAGAACGGCAAGGTCGGAGCACCGATCAAGGGTGCGACGCTGATCGGCAACGGACCCGATGCGCTGACCCGCGTGAAGATGGTCGGCAACGACATGAAACTTGACACTGGAGTTGGAACCTGCGGCAAGAACGGGCAGAGCGTGCCGGTCGGCGTCGGCCAGCCGACGCTGCGTCTTGATGGCCTGACAGTCGGCGGCACCGCCCAGGCGGCGTGAGTGCAGATCTTCAAGATCGTCCACGCCGAAGAGTGGCGTGAAGCTGAACGCGTCGGCGAATATAGCGGCTCCGCCAGGGATCACGCCGACGGCTTCCTGCATTTTTCGAACGCAGAGCAGGTACCTGACACACTGGCGAAATACTACGCCGGCATGGGCGATCTTATAGTGGTTTGCGTCGATGCTGAACGCCTTGGCCAGGCTCTGAAATTGGAGCCCTCGCGCGACGGCGCGATGTTTCCGCACTTGTAGGGAGCACTAGCCTTGTCGGCGGTGATCTGGGCAAAGCCT
>JANYBR010000051.1 GCA_025360685.1 Pseudomonadota bacterium | reverse complement strand
GCGGCTGAAGCCGCGCTACAATGTTTCCTATCGCGACGACAAAAGCTTTCCGAACATCCTGCTGCGCGAGGACCATGCGTTCCCGCAGCTTCTGAAGCATCGTGGCGCGAAGTCGACAAAGGGCGTTTATTTCGGACCCTTCGCCAGCGCCGGCGCCGTGGGGCGCACGTTGAACACATTGCAGCGCGCATTCCTGCTGCGTTCCTGTTCGGACTCGGTGTTCGAGTCGCGGACACGTCCTTGCCTGCTGTTCCAGATCAAGCGCTGCTCGGCTCCCTGTGTCGGTCGCGTAGATCACGAAGGCTACAAGGAACTGGTGCGCGAGGCGGAATTGTTCCTGACGGGCAAGAGCCGACTGGTGCAGGATCTGATGGTCAAGGAGATGAACAAGGCGGCGGCCGATCTCGACTACGAAGCCGCGGCCAGGTTGCGCGACCGCATTCGCGCCTTGAGCCACGTTCATCTCAACCAGGGCATCAATCCGTCCACCTTCTCAGACGCCGATGTATTCGCCGCGTTCAACCAGGGCGGGGAAACCTGCATCCAGGTGTTCTTCTTCCGCGCCGGACAGAACTGGGGCAACCGGCCCTATTTCCCGCGCCACCCGCGCGAGCTGCCGACGGGCGAAGTGCTCGAGGCCTTCATCGGCCAGTTCTACGACGAGCGCACGGCGCCCGCGCTCATTCTGCTTTCCGATCCGATCGAGAATGCGGCACTGATCGGCGAGGCGTTGTCCCTGCGCGCGGAAAAGAAGGTCGAGGTGCTGGTACCGCAACGCGGCGAGAAGCGCGAGATCGTCGAGATGGCGCTGAACAATGCGCGCGAGCAGCTTGGCCGGCGTCTGGCGGAAAATTCGGCGCAGCGCGAATTGCTCGACGGCGTGGCCGACGTCTTCGGGCTGGACGCGCCGCCCAAACGCATCGAGGTCTACGACAACTCCCACATCATGGGCACGAACGCGCTTGGCGGCATGATCGTCGCCGGACCAGACGGCTTTGAAAAGGGCGAGTATCGCAAGTTCAACATCAAGTCGACCGAGCTCACCCCCGGCGACGACTACGGCATGATGCGCGAGGTGTTGACCCGGCGGTTTTCGCGCCTGGTGAAGGAGGGTGAGGATCCCAAGACAAAATGGCCGGACGTGGCGCTGATCGATGGCGGCCCGGGCCAGCTATCGGTCGCATGCCAGGTATTCGCCGATCTCGGCGTGGAGGACGTGACCCTGGTGGGCATTTCCAAGGGGCCAGACCGCGATGCGGGCCGCGAGCATTTCTACATGCCGGGCAAGGAGCCGTTCCGTCTCGATCCAAAAAGTCCGGTCCTCTACTACCTGCAGCGCCTGCGCGACGAAGCGCACCGCTTCGCCATCGGCAGCCACCGCAAGAAACGCAGCAAGGCGATCGGCGCCAATCCGCTGGACGAGATCGCCGGCATCGGCGCGGGCCGCAAGAAGGCCCTACTTCAGCATTTCGGCTCGGCCCGGGCGGTCGCGGCGGCGGGGGTTTCCGATATCGAGGCAGTGGCAGGGGTCAGCGGCGCGATGGCGAAGAAAATCTACGACTTCTTCCATCCCAGCGGCTGAGCGCCGCTGCATTTGCGGCGGGAATTGCTCTAAGTTCCTTCGATGTTCCAGATTCCAAATACCCTCACCGTCCTGCGCATCCTCTTGGTGCCCGTGTTCGCCATCGCCTTCGTCATTCCCGGTGAGGCAGCCAGGCTGACGGCGTTCGCGGTGTTCTGCGTCGCCGGTATCAGCGATGCACTCGACGGTTTCGCGGCGCGCAAGCTCAACGCCGGGTCTGACTTCGGACGCATGCTCGATCCCATCGCCGACAAGATCCTGGTCGCCGTGGCCTTGATGATGCTGGTGGCCGAAGGATCGGTGCAGCAGTTTAACCTCACCTACGGTCTTGCCAGCCTGCTGAAGCTGGTCCCCGCTTTGGTCATTCTCTCGCGCGAGATCCTGATTTCGGGATTGCGCGAATTCCTCGCCGGAGTGTCGGTCAGCGTGCCCGTGTCGAGCATTGCCAAACTCAAGACGTCGATCCAGATGATCGCCATCGGCGCAATGATCCTGGGCCCGATCGCGGAACGTTGGATACCCGGCTCTCTCGCCCTGGCCTATACGGCGCTGTGGATCGCGGCGGGCCTCACCGTCTATACCGGCTACGCCTATTTG
>JANYBR010000049.1 GCA_025360685.1 Pseudomonadota bacterium | reverse complement strand
CTGATGAAGCAGATGGGGCAAGGCCAGGGCGAACAGGGCGGCGAGGATCCACTCGGCCGCCAGCAGGGCGTGAACGGCTCGCCATTCGGCGGCAACGTGAAGGTGCCCACGCAATCGGAATTGCAGCGGGCGCGGAACATCCTGATGGAACTGCGCCGCCGCGCCGCCGAGCGCGCCCGCCCGCAACAGGAACTCGACTATATCGACCGGCTGCTCAAGCAGTTTTGACCCTGCCGATATAAGGTAACGCGCGCCCGGCGCCGGCATCGTCCATGCCGTAACCGACGATGAAACCGTTCACGCCTTCGAACGCCGCATAGTCTGCCGTGAACAGCGCATGGGCGTGCAGCTTGTCGACCGCCACCGCACTTACGACCGACACGGCGCCCGCCCCCGCGAGCAGCGCCTTGGCCTTCGCCAGGGTCGAGCCGCGATCGAGCACGCCGTCGACAAGCAGCACGCGTTTTCCCTGTGCGCCCTGCGTCGGGCCGACCAGCGCGCGCACCTCGTCTCCGCTGCGCGCATCGCCGTAGCTGCGCAGCCAGAGAAATTCGACCGGCAGCGACAAGCCTTCGCGGGCCAGCGCGCGGGCAAGATCGGCGGCGAACACGAAGGCGCCGACCAGGATACCGACCATCAGTTCGGGACGCTGCGGTGCCGCGGCGATCCGGCGCGCAAGGGCATTCACGCGTGCGGCGATCTCGGCTTCGGAGAAAAGAATTTCGGGCGCGCTCACTCGCCCGCCCGGGCGAAGCGAACTTCCAGATTGTGCGTCTCGTGCGGTGGGCTGGAGAGCCGGGTGTGGAACTTTGTCGTCGCTCCGGGTTTCAGCGTCGAGACCGGGGCGACGAAATTCCAGCTGTAGAGTTCATGCCGGTCGGCATCGAGCAAAGTCACGCGCACCGGTGGCACACTCAGCTCGTGCGAGCTGCGATTGACGATCTGACCGGTAACGACCAGAACGCCCTGCCCGTCCTCGGTCTGCTGATGATAGCCGACGCCGATGAAATCCATGCCGCGCGGAGCCACCGGCAATCCGGCTGCGGCGTAGAGGGATGTCGTCTGCGGCACCAGCATGGCCACGTTCTCGCGGAAATTGACCGCCGCCCATCCGATGACCAGAACGAGGCCGATGAGAATGAGCCAGCCGAAAGCTATCGCGATGCGGCCGAGCCACGATCTGCGCGGGCGGCGCGCAACGGGCTCTTCGCTGTCCGCGGCCGTCTCCATCGCCTGCGGCGCAACGAAGGCGGCGACTCGCGGCTGATCTTCTGATGGCTCGGGAGGAGCCGGGCGGCGTACGGCCGGCGGTTCCTCGACCATGATTTCGGCTTCAGGGTCTGGTTCCGGCACCGGTCCCAGTTGGTGCCAGACATTGCCGCATTTGGCGCAACGCACATTGCGTCCTGCAGTCGGGAACTTGGTCCCGTCCACCTGGTAGCGAGTCGCGCATTGCGGGCACGTCAGGATCATGTCAGCGAGTATCCCCGAAGTATGGAAAAATAGCTTTAAGCTTGAAGCCCTCGCAAGGCTGGTGACCTGCGGCTATGTTCCAAACCCATGGTTCGCTTCGAAAATGTTGGCATGCGATATGGCGCGGGACCCGAAGTCCTGCGCGACGTCACTTTTGTTCTGGAAGCCGGCTCATTCACCTTTCTGACCGGTCTGTCGGGTGCAGGCAAGACGACCCTGCTCAAACTGATCTATGTCGCCGAGCCGCCGTCGCGCGGGCTGATTACCCTGTTCGGCAACGAGTTGGCTATAACCCGCCGGAAGGACTTTCCCGCAATCCGGCGGCGGATCGGCGTGGTGTTTCAAGACTTCCGCCTGCTCGATCATCTTTCGGCCTTCGACAATGTCGCGTTGCCGCTTCGCCTGGCCGGACGCCACGAGGGCGACTATGAGCACGACGTCGAAGAACTTCTGTCCTGGGTCGGTCTTGGCGATCGCATGCAGGCGCGGCCGCCCACCCTGTCGGGTGGTGAACAGCAGCGCATCGCCATTGCGCGCGCGGTGGTTGCGAGGCCCGATCTTCTGATCGCCGACGAGCCGACCGGCAATGTCGATCCGGAAATCGGCGCGCGGCTAATCCGCCTCTTCGCCGAACTCAATCGCCTGGGCACGACCGTGCTGATCGCCACGCACGACCGGGCGCTCATCGAGAGCACAAAAGCGCGCGAGATGCGCCTGGTCGACGGGCGGCTGGTGGAACTGCGATCGGCGGCGCGGGCATGAACGGATCCTCTGTCCGCTTCATGCCGCGCGAGAAAGGTGCGGCGCCACTCGATGTCGTGATCGGCATCATGGCGTTCCTGGCCGCGCTCGCGCTCGGCGCTTCCCTGCTTGCCGATCGCGCCTCGCTCGGCTGGCGCACGGGATTGTCCGACCGGCTGACCGTGCAAATCCTAGTGCCGGCAAAGGGCGATGCCGCCAGCGGACTGGCGCAGGAGACACGGGCCGCGCTGGCCGTGATCCGCGCGACGCCGGGTATCGCGCACGCAGCGCCGCTGTCGGAAGACGAAATGCAAAGTCTGGTCGAGCCCTGGCTGGGCAAGGGATCGCTCGTCGCCGAATTGCCGCTGCCCAAGCTGATCGACGTCGTGGTCACGCCCGGCGCGCATGTCGATCTCGCCGCACTCGGCGCGCGATTGGAAAAAGCCGCGCCCGATTCCCAGTTGGACGATCACAGCCGCTGGCTGGCGCGGCTGAAGGGACTTGCCAGCACGATCTCATGGACCGCATACGGCATATTGATCCTGATCGCTGTGGCCACCGCGGCGACCGTGACGTTCGCGACGCGTGCCGGCCTTGCTGCGCATCACGAGATGGTGGCCCTGTTGCACCAGATGGGAGCGCGTTCGGGTTTCATCGCCAGCGCATTCGAGCGGCACTACGCACTGGCCACTCTGGGCGCGAGCGCGTTCGGCACGGCACTGGCGGCGCTTTTGTTTCTCGCCGCGGGCGGGCTCGAATTCGTCGGCGTCGAAGCGGTGCCGTTTCTGCCGCCGATCGCACTCAAGCTCAGCGAGGTCGGCTGGTTCGCAGCCGTCCCGCTGTCTGCCGCGCTCATCGCCTGGGCCACGGCGCGGCTTTCGGTCCTGTCCGTCGTGCGCCGAATCTACTAGCTCGTTTACGCAGTTTCGCACTGGGCCGCCAACCGCCGGGTTTTTGCCGCGATTTCGACGTAAGCTCCGCCAGATGGGCCATTCGATTCTCTCCAGGCTGCTCCAGGTCGTCGCCGTCGTGATCGGCATCTACGCGACGGGCTTTCTGCTTTTCGTCGGCAGCCTGCCGACGCCGCCGGCCAAATTGCCGAAGGCGGATGCGATCGTGGCGCTGACCGGCGGTGACGCGCGCCTGGATGCGGCGGTTGCGCTGTTCGAGCATGGCACGGGCAAGAGACTTCTGATCTCGGGGGTCAACAAGGCGTCGACCAAGGAGGAACTGAAGCGCTTGTCGTCCGGCGGACGGCGCTTCGATTGCTGCGCCGATCTTGGCTACGACGCCGAGGATACCTATGGCAACGCAGAGGAAGCGGCCAGCTGGACCGCGCGGCATCACTACAAGAGCCTTATCATCGTGACGGCGAGCTATCACATGCCCAGGAGCCTGCGCCTCTTTCACAGCCTGATGCCCGGCGTGCGGCTCGTGCCGTATCCGGTGGAACCCGACGGCGTGGACGTGTCGGCGTGGTGGCGGCCAGGTACCCTGCACCTGCTGCACAACGAGTATCTGAAATATGTCGCAAGCTTCGTCATGACGGCGGTTGACGAGCCCGGCGATGGCAGCAAGTCTGGCTCCTTTGCCTGAAGTCTCGCACGTTCCATGACCATCCTCCGCTCGGCGCTGTTTCTTGTCTGGTTCGCGTTGATGACCGCGGTGCTGGCGATTCTTTTCCTGCCGGGCCTTGTTCTTCCGCGCGGTGTAGCCGCCTGGCTGGGACGCACCTGGTCGCTGCTGAGCTTTTGGGGTTTGCGTGTATTCGCCGGCACGAGATTCGAAGTGCGCGGAAAAGTTCCACCGAACGGCGTCCTCGTTGCGGTCAAGCATATGAGCATGTGGGACACGATGGCGATCTATGCGCTGCTCGAC
>JANYBR010000048.1 GCA_025360685.1 Pseudomonadota bacterium | reverse complement strand
TCAGCTTTTACACTCCACAGGGCCTGATCTTGCGCGCACGCCGTCGCGATGGCCCGTGGAGCGCGCTGATTTTGGAACGACCTCCTGCTTCGACAGGCTCAGCATGAGGACTTTTGTTTATTCCTCATCCTGAGCTTGTCGAAGGATGAGGGGCGGCTTAGCCTCGGACCCATGGACAAAACCGGCCCCTTCCAGACTTACGAAAACGAAACCGATGCGGCGACCTGCGCGCCGCGTCTTGCCGCTTTGCGCGAAGAACTTGGACGCCGAGGCCTCGACGGTTTCGTCGTGCCGCGCTCCGACGAGCATCAGGGCGAGTATGTTGCCAAACGCTCTGAACGGCTTTCCTGGCTCACCTCGTTTACCGGCTCGGCCGGCGCCGCCGTCGTGTTGCGCGACAAGGCGGCCGTGTTCGTCGACGGGCGTTACACGTTGCAGGTGCGCCAGCAGACCGACACCAAGCTTTTCGAACCACGCGATCTGGTCGAGGAAGGTCCGGCAGGCTGGATCGGCAAGGTGCTGTCCAAGGGTGCCAAGCTCGGCTACGACCCTTGGCTGCACACGGCTGCCGCTGTTGAAGCTCTGCGCGCCGCGGCCGAAAAAGCCGGCGGAAGCATCGTTCCTTGCCAGACAAATCCGATCGATGCGGTATGGAAGGATCAACCCGAAGCACCCACTGCGAAGGCGATCATCCACGAGATGACTCTGGCCGGCGAGAGCGCCGAGTCCAAGCGCACCCGCATCGCGGAAGATGTGAAGACACAGGGCGCGGATGCGGCCGTCATCACCCTGCCAGATTCGATCTGCTGGCTGCTTAATATCCGCGGCGGCGACGTTCCGCACACCCCGTTCGCGCTGTCGTTCGCGATCCTGAATTCGGACGGCTCGACCGATTTGTTCATGGACGCGCGCAAATCCTCGCCCGAGCTGGTCAAGCATCTGGGCAATGCGGTGCGGTTGCGCGATCCGAAGGAATTTTCGCCCGCACTCGACGCGCTGAAGGGCAAGACCGTGGTCGCCGATCCGGCCACGGCGGCATCCGCCATCTTCGACC
This sequence comes from Pseudomonadota bacterium, assembly GCA_025360685.1. Lineage (GTDB taxonomy): Bacteria > Pseudomonadota > Alphaproteobacteria > Micropepsales > Micropepsaceae > Rhizomicrobium. The sequence goes on along the minus strand of JANYBR010000048.1, from coordinate 7,887 downwards.
GGCTGACCAAGGCCGGCGCCAAGATCCGGCGCGCGCCCGATCCGGTGCAGCTGCCCAAGGCCTGCAAGAATCCAGTCGAGATCGAAGGCACGCGCCAGGCGCATATCCGCGACGGCGCCGCGCTGTCGAAGTTCCTGTGCTGGCTGGCGCGTGAAGCGCCGCGCGGGCACCTGACCGAAATCGATGCGGCCAAGACGCTGGAAGGCTACCGCGCCCAGACCGGCGCGTTGCGCGATCTGAGTTTCGATTCCATCTCCGGTGCCGGATCGAACGGAGCGGTGGTGCATTATCGCGTGACGAATTCGACCAACCGGCCGATCAACAACAATGAAGTGTTCCTGATCGACTCCGGCGCACAATATCCGGACGGCACGACGGACGTGACGCGCACCGTGATCGTCGGTGCGCCGACGGCCGAGATGAAGGACCGTTTCACCCGCGTTCTGAAAGGCCATATCGCGCTCGCCACCGTGCGCTTTCCGGAAGGCACGGCAGGCGCGGCGCTGGACGCATTCGCGCGCCGCCCGCTGTGGGAAGCCGGTCTCGACTATGACCATGGCACCGGCCATGGCGTCGGTTCGTATCTCTCGGTGCATGAGGGTCCGCAGAATATTTCCAAGCGGAATGTCACGCAGCCGCTGAAGGCCGGCATGATCTGTTCCAACGAGCCGGGCTTCTACAAGGCCGGAGAATTCGGCATCCGCATCGAAAATCTTGTGGTCGTGACGGAGGCCAAGCCCGTGCCCGGCGGCGAGCGCAAGATGATGGAGTTCGAAACTATCACTCTGGCGCCGATCGATCTTGGCCTGGTCGAACCGAACCTGCTGGCCACCGACGAGCGTGCCTGGCTCAATGCCTACCACACCCGCGTGCGCCAAACGCTGATGCCGCTGGTCGACGAAGACACGCGGCCGTGGCTGGAACAGGCGACGCGGGGAATCTAGGACTTGGCGTTAAACACAACTGTCATCCCCTTCCCCTCGCATTGCTGACGCAATGCTCAGCCGGGGATGACAACAAATATTGTTGAGGCACAGAATGAGAAAAGATCACGCCGCGCCGCATGGAACGATCCATCGGCTCTCGCTCGAGAGCAAAGTGCTCGACGGCAATTTCCTTGAAGATCCCAATATCCGCGCCATCGACGTCTACGTCCCGCACGGCCATTTTGGTTCGGGCCTGCCGTTGCTGGTCGATCTGGTCGGCTTCACCGCCGGCGGACCGGTCCACACCAACTGGAAGAATTTCGGCGAGAATGTGCCCGAGCGCCTGGATCGGTTGATCGCGTCCGGCGCGATGCCGCCCTGCGTGGTCGCGTTCCCCGACTGTTTCACAAAGCTCGGCGGCAACCAGTATGTGAACTCGTCCGTCATGGGCCGCTGGGACGATTTCCTGCTGCAGGAGGCGGTGCCGTTCGTCGAAGCCAAGTTCGGCTGCGGCGGCGGCGGCAAACGCGGCCTGTTCGGCAAGTCGAGCGGCGGCTATGGCGCGATGGTGCATGCGCTGCTGCATCCCGATTTCTGGAGCGCGGCGGCGGTGCATTCCGGCGACATGGGATTCGAGCTGCTCTACCGCCACGAATTCGTGCCGGTGCTGCGGGCGCTGGCGAAAACCGAGGGCGGCATCCGCGCCTGGGTCGACAAGTTCTGGCAGTCCAAGAAGTTCAAGGACTCCGACATCCACATCATCATGATCCTGGCGCAGGCGGCGAGCTTCGATCCCGATTCGACCGCGCCCTATGGCGTGCGCCTGCCGGTCACGCACGATACCTGCGAGCTGATCGCCGAACGCTGGAACAATTGGCTTGCCTGGGACCCGTTGTCGCTGGTCGAAAAACACGACGCCGGCCTGAAGCAGCTCAAGGCGCTCTATATCGATTGCGGCGACATCGACCAGTATAACCTGGTGTACGGCGCGCGGCGCATGCACAAGCGGCTGCAGCATTTCGACGTACCGCATACCTACGAGGAATTTCCCGATAACCACTCCTCGGTCGACTACCGGATGGATGTGAGCCTACCCATTTTGGGTATGGCGTTGCGCTAGCCACCACCGTCATGGCCCGCCGCAGTGCGGGCTACCCAGTGGGAGACAGATTTCGCTGCGTAAGAATTTGGCGGAGAATTTTGGTTGAGTTCGGCGTCCCGCCATCAGCTGGGTGGCGCGCACTCCGGCGGGCCATGACAATTGAGGTATTCAAAGCCCCTCGATCAACTTCAGCCAGGCGTCTTCGTCGATCACCTTGACGCCGTGCTTCTGCGCTTCGGTGAGTTTCGATCCCGCGCCGGGACCGGCGACGACAAGATCGGTCTTGGCCGACACCGAGCCGGCGACCTTGGCGCCCAGCGATTCCGCGCGCGCCTTGGCTTCCTGGCGCGTCATCTTCTCGAGCGAGCCGGTGAACACCACCGTTTTGCCGGCGACCGGCGAGCCTGCAATCTTGCGCGCGGCAAGCGGGACGACTGTCACTTCCTTCAACAGGTTCTTCACAAGCTTCTTGTTGTGCGGCTCGTCGAAGAAATCCTTGATCGCCTGCGCCAGCACCTCGCCGACCCCTTCGATCGCGTCCAGCTCGGCCACCGCATTCTTGCCCTCCATCGCCGCCAGGAATGCATCGACGTTGGAATAGTTGCGGGCGATGAGGCGGGCATTGGTCTCGCCGACATGGCGGATGCCGAGAGCGTTGATGAAGCGGTCAAAGCCGATCTTGCGGCGTGCGTCGATGGCGGTGACGAGATTCTCGACCAGCTTGCTCTCGGCATCGGCCTCAGCTGCCGCCTTGGTCTCCTTCTTCGATTTCATCGTCTCGCCCCTGCCGTCCTTGGCGCGTCGCTCGGCGGACAATTCAGCCCGGCGCTCGGCCAGCGCGCGGTCGAGCGCGTCGGGCTTCTTTGTCAGACGGAAAATATCGGCGGGCTCCTTCAGCAATTCCTTCTCATGCAGGGTCTCGATATACACGCCGCCGAAGCCTTCGATGTCGAACGCCTGGCGCGAGACAAAGTGCTTGAGCCGCTCCACCGCCTGCGCCGGACAGATGAGCCCACCGGTGCAGCGGCGGTCGACATCTTCCTTACCGGTCTTCTCGTCGACCTCGCGCACGGCATGGCTGCCGCAGGCAGGGCATGTGTGCGGAAACTGGAACGGCTTGGCGCCGCGCGGACGCTTCTCCGTCACCACGCGCACGACCTGCGGGATGACGTCGCCGGCGCGCTGGATGACCACGGTGTCGCCGATGCGCACGTCGAGCCGCGCGATCTCATCCTCATTGTGCAGGGTGGCGTTCTGCACCACCACGCCGCCGACCGTGATCGCCTTCAGCTTGGCGACAGGCGCCAGCTTGCCGGTGCGGCCGACCTGGATGTCGATATCCTCGAGGATCGTCTCGGCCTGCTCCGCGGGGAACTTGTGCGCGATGGCCCAGCGCGGGCTGCGCGAGACAAAGCCCAGACGTTCCTGCAGATCCAGCCGGTCGACCTTGTAGACGACGCCGTCGATGTCATAGCCAAGCTTGGCGCGCTTCGCCTCGATGTCGCGATAGAATTTCAGTACAGCGTCGACAGTGTCCACCCGTCTGGTCAGCGGATTGACCGCGAAGCCGAAGCCTTCGAACGCCTTCAGCATTCCCCATTGCGAGTCTGCCGGCAGCTCGCTGGCCTCGCCCCAGGCATAGGCGAAAAAATTCAGTGCGCGCGAAGCGGTGATCGACGGATCGAGCTGGCGCACCGAACCGGCGGCGGAGTTGCGCGGGTTGGCATAGACCGGTTTGCCGTCCTTCTCCTGGCGCTTGTTCAGGGCGGCAAATTCGCGATGGCTCATATAGACCTCGCCGCGCACCTCCAGCACCTTGGGAGCCTTCCCGCGCAGGCGCAGCGGAATGTCCTTGATGGTCTTCAGATTCGCCGTGATGTCTTCGCCTTCGGCGCCGTCGCCGCGCGTCGCGCCCCGCACCAAGACTCCGTTTTCAAAGCGCAGCGACGCGGACAACCCGTCGATCTTGGGTTCGGCGGTGAGAGCGAGCTTGTCGTCCTCCTTCAAACCCAGGAATCGGCGTACGCGCACGGCGAAATCGTGCACATCTTCGTCGTTGAAGGCGTTGTCGAGCGACAGCATCGGCTTGGCATGCACGACCTTGGCAAACTTTTCCGACACCGACGCGCCCACGCGGTGCGAGGGACTGTCGGCGCGGATGAGCAACGGAAACCGCTCCTCGATCTCGTCGTTGCGGCGGCGCAGCGCGTCATAGTCGGCATCCGAAATGACCGGCGCGTCCTCGCCATGGTAGCGGCGGTCGTGCTCGGCAATCTCGGCGGCGAGACGATCTAGTTCCTTCCCGGCCTCCGCCGAGGAAAGCTTGTCCACCGACTTCTTGGTGAGCGCCGCACTCATGCGCGCTTGCGCTTCTTGGGAGTCGGCGAGCGAGCCTCGGCGATCAACCGGCGCGCGGCGGCGCGCGCTTCTTCGGTAACGATGGCACCGGAGAGCATGCGCGCCACTTCTTCCGCGCGCGCTTCGTCATCCAGAAGGGCGACGCGCGTCTTGTCGCCCGAGCGCGTGATGCGGAAATGCCGCTCCGCCCGCGCGGCCACCTGCGGTGAATGGGTGACCAGCAGAACCTGCGTGGATTGGGCAAGACGCTGCAGCCGTTCGCCGACCGCATCCGCCACCGCGCCGCCGACGCCGCGATCCACTTCGTCGAACACCAGCGCCGCCGGTGTCGAGGCTTCAGCCAGCGCCACTTTCAAAGCGAGTGAGAAACGCGCCAGTTCGCCGCCGGAAGCGATTTTGGTCAAAGGCCCGAAAGTAGCGCCCTCGACGGTCGCGACTTCGAACGCCACCCGTTCCAGACCGCCTGCACCAGCGGCGTCTTCGCCGAGTGTCTCGAGCGCGACCTGAAACCTTGCATGACCGAGCTTCAGAGGGACCAATTCGCCTGCGACGGCGCTCTCGAGATTGCGCGCCGCGCCGGCGCGCGATGTGGACAACTTGCCGGCCGTCTCGAGAAAAATCGAGCGCGCCGCACTAGTAGCCGCTTCGGCTTCCTTGGCCCGGCCGCCGCCGCTGTCGAGCGCATCACGCTTGAACTCGAATTCGCGCAGCACGCGCGGCAGGGCGTCCGGCGTCACGCCATATTTCCGCGCCGCCGTACGCAGGTCGTGAATGCGGTCTTCGGTTTTCTCCAGTTGCCCCGGCTCGAAGTCGAGGCGCGCCGACAGTGAATCCAGTTCTCGACGCGCGTCCTCCAGCGCGTTGTACGCCTGATCGAGCGCCTGCTCGGCCGGAGCCGACGCCTTGCGTGCTTCCTCGCTCATCCGCGACAGGCGCTTCAACGCAGCGGATATCTGGGCGCCGGCGCCGCGCTCGCCGTTCAGAAGGTCCGATGCAGCTGATACGTCCGAGGCGATGCGCGATGCGTTCATCAGAAGCGCGCGGTCTTGCGAGAGCTTCGCCTCCTCGCCTTCCTCCGGTCCGAGCGCGGTGAGTTCCTTGAGCGCGTGTAGCACATATTCGGCGTCTGCTGCGGCGGCGGCCGCGGCCACGCGCAATTCGGCAAGAACCGCGCGGGCGCGGTCGAACGCAGCAAACGCCTGCGCCGTTTCGCGCAGCAGCGCATCGTGCCCCGCAAAAGCGTCAAGCATGCCGCGATGGGTTGAGGCATCGAACAGGCCGCGATCGTCCGCCTGGCCATGCACTTCCAGCAATGCCGCCCCGAGATCGCGCAGGAACGCGACGCCGACCGGCTCGTCATTGACGAAGGCGCGGGTGCGGCCATCGGCCGACAAGGTGCGTCGCAGGACGATCTCGCCTTCGGCCGCAATCGCCTGTTCGGCCAACAACGCGTGGGCTGGATTGCGCGCGGATGGTTCGAACACAGCGGTGGCGGAACCTTGGGCGGCGCCGGAGCGGACTGCTGCCCTGCCGCCGCCGCGACCGCCTGCCGCCAGTCCGAGCGCGTCGAGCAGGATCGATTTGCCGGCGCCGGTCTCGCCCGTCAGGACGTTGAGGCCGGGGGCGAATTCCAGCGCCGCCGTCTCGATCAATACGATGTCCCGGACTGTCAGCGCCGCGAGCATCGCTCCGCCCTTTGAGAATCTAGCCGAAGATTCTGGACATCCATGAGCCCTGGTCAATCTCGGGCTTCATGTGGTGGCCCTGCAGCAAATCATAGGCATCCTTGTACCAGGGGCTGCCGGGATAGTTTGCCCCCAGCACCGCCGCTGCGGTCTTCGCCTCATTGTAGACGCCCAGGGCGTAGTACGCCTCCGTCAGGCGCTCCAGCGCCTCGGCGATCTGCGAGGTCTTTTGATATTGCTCCACCACCGAGCGGAAACGGTTGATGGCACCGACATAGTCGCCCTTGTTCAGGTAGTAGCGGCCGATCGCCATCTCCTTGCCCGCCAGATGATCGAGGGTGAGGTCGATCTTCAACGTGGCGTCGCGCGCATATTCGGAGTCGGGAAAGCGCTGCACCACATCCTGCAGCGCGGTCAATGCGCCTTCCGTACTGGACTGGTCGCGGCCGACATCGACGATCTGTTCGTAGAGCGAAATGGCCTTCAGATAAAAGGCATAGGCGACTTCGCGGCTGCCGGGATGCAGGGAGATGTACTCGTCGGCCGTGCTGATCGCCTCGGTGTAGTGATTGGCATGATAGTAGCAGTAAGCGGACATCAGCATCGCCCGGCGCGCCCAGATGGAATAGGGATGCTGGCGCTCGACTTCGTCGAACTGCTTGGCTGCCCCGACCCAATCGTCCTGGTTGATCCTCTTCCAGGCATCGCCATAGATCAGGTTGACGGGACGTTCGACATATTCCGGCTCCTTGTTTTCGTCGGCCGACTTGCCCAGAAGGCCGCCAAGCGAGTCGCAGCCCGCAAGGCTGAACGCGGCCACGATTCCGATCACCGCGGCACGAACCAGGTTTCGGGATACTGAGATTCCAAGCGCCATCACTGCTGTTCCGTCCGGCTGCGCGTCGCGCGTTTGTTGTTTTGGACCAAGCCTTTATGCCATCCGGCGCCGACCGCGGTCCAGTCCAAAGGCCACCAGGGTTAAGACCGCGGGGCAGTTCGGGCGGGCTTATAGCACGGCTTTCGGCGGCTCACGCTAAATCGATTGTCATGTAGTTGGCGGGGTCCGCGAACAAGGCGCGCAGCACCGCATTGTTGGTAGCGTGGCCCGATTTCACCCCGTGAAACCTTGCAATGAGCGGCGCTCCGGCAAGCGCCATGTCGCCGATGGCATCCAGGATCTTGTGCCGCACGAACTCATCGGGAAAACGCATCAAGTCTTTGTTGATGACAGTGTCGCCTTCGATGGCAAGCGTGTTCTGCAGCGATGCACCTCGCCCCAGACCCATTTTATTCAGCATTTCTAGTTCATGCATGAATCCGAAGGTGCGCGCGGGCGCAATTTCGCGCGCGAAACTGTCGCGCGTGAAGGGTACGGTGTAGGACTGCCTGCCAATGGCTTTGGTGTTGGAATAGTCCAGATCGTAGGAATATTCCGCTGCATCGGCAGGACTGAGGGTGATGCTCGCGTCCTTGATCGTCACGGCGACGGTACGGGTCACTTTAATCGCATGCTTGGGGCCGGACTGTGCCCTGGTTCCCGCCTGCTCGAGCAGCTTGAAATAGCTGAGGGCGTCGCCGTCCAGGATCGGCGGTTCGGGACCGTCGAGCGTGACAAGCAGATCGTCGATGCCCGCACCCGAGACCGCCGCCATCAAATGCTCTATCACGCCGACCTTCGCATCTCCGGACGCGAAGGTCGGCGTGATAGAGCATTTGATGGCGGCGGTCTCGGGTGCGGGCATCGACGATCTGCTTGTCACGCTCGACGGTCCCGAACCGCCGATCCTGGACGGCGACGCCCTCAGCTATTTCAAGC
>JANYBR010000035.1 GCA_025360685.1 Pseudomonadota bacterium | reverse complement strand
CACACCTCAAACGCATCCTCAAGCTTGACCGATTGCGACTACGAGGTCCCTGCGGTGCCCGCGACGAGTTCCTTCTCGCCGCCACCGCTCAGAACCTACGCAAGATGGCCAAGTTGATCCCGATGATGCAGCCAATACCTGCCTTCTAAGGCGCAACGAGCCGTCGTCTCATTGGTGCAACGCCGCCCGCAGCTGACTTCTTCAACACAATCGGTCGAAAGCGGACATAGACCCCTTTTATTCACTAGTGGCCGCTTCCGAAACTCCCCGGACATACCGTCGCCATTCGCGCCGTTACGACATTTTGTCAGCTTCGCGTTCGCGGTTTGGCACGGTTGAGCCAGATCAAAACTGCCCCCGTGTCACCGGCTAAAATCTTTTCATGGGAGTTATGGGGGTAAAGGCCCTTCGCCGCCCCTCGCTGCAAAGATCACTCACCGGTTGGCCGAGGAGATGACGTCATGACCATTACAGGTGGCGAGTTGCTCGCGCGGTGCTTGGCACGTGAAGGCGTGCGCTTTGTTTTCGGTCTGATGTCACCGGAGGTTGATCCGTTCCTGGCTGCACTTGAGGGCAATGGAATGCGCTTTGTTCCCATCAGACACGAGGCTGCCGCCGCTTACATGGCCGAAGGGCTCTACAAGACAACCGGCCAGGTCGCTGCCACGGTCACCAACCCCGGACCTGGCACGGCCAATTTGATTCCCGGCGTGATTAACGCACGTCACGAAGGCGTACCGCTGATCGCGATTACGGCACAGCATCGTCTCGACGTCGTCTATCCCTCTGCGCCCAGCACATTTCAGGGACAGGATCAGCTTGATGTCTTCCGTCCGGCAGTCAAATGGGGCGCACCAATCTTCTCCTGGCAGCGCATTCCGGAAGTGACGCGCATGGCGTTCCGCGAGATGTGGTCCGGCCGACCCGGGCCTGTCCAGCTGGAAGTCCCCATGCCCATCATGTACGCGGAAGGCGACGAGGCGTCGATTTCCGTACTCGATCCGGCTGCCTATCGTTCCATGGGCCCTATGGCGAGCGCCGCGCAAATCGCGGCCGCGGCGAAGCTGCTGCGCGACGCCAAGCGCCCGGTGATTGCGATTGGTTCGGGCGTGGATCGCGCCAACGTGGGCAAAGCGGTTCTCGCGCTCGCGGCCAAGCTCGGCTGCTGCGTGATCACCAGCATGGCAGGGCGTTCCTCCGCACCGCAGGATCACGCGCATCACCTCTATGGCTACGGAGCTGGCGCGGATGAGGCGCGCGGCGAAGCCGATGTCATACTCGCCCTTGGAACGCGCCTCGGAAATCTCGATACCCCTTTCGACAAATATTGGGGCGACAGCCGCCGCCAAAAGCTCATTCAGATCGACATCGATGCGCGCAACCTCGGCGTTTCGCGGCCGCTCACGCTTGGAATAATCTCTGATCTTGCAAGCGCGATTGACGGGCTGCTGGCGGAACTGGCCAATGTGCGCACGCGTTCCAACGCCGCCGCAGATCTCGCCCGCTATAGGCTGACAGAAAGAGTGTGGCGCGAGACGGAGTTTGCCGGTCTAGACGCCTATAATGGTCCGGGCCTGCATCCCGGCATCGTGATGCTGACCGTGGGCCGCACTTTCGGACGCAACGCGATCTATGTGGCGGACGGAGGTTTCACGAGCCTGTGGGCGCACTTCATGTTGCCTCCCACTCGTGCTCGTTCCTATCTCAACATCCTGGAACTTGGCATGCTCGGCATCGGAATACCTTCTTCGATCGGAGCCAAGCTCGGCAGCCCCGAACGCGAGGTCGTTTGCGTTTCCGGCGATGGCGCTGCTGGCTTCCACTGCATGGAACTGCAGTCCGCGGCTCGCGAAGGGGTCAAGGTCACTGTCGTTGTGTTCTCGGAGGGCTCTTGGACGATGGAGGTTCCGAACGAGCAAATGCGATACGGAAAGACCTTTGGTACCGAAATGGGTTCGATTCGATGGGACAAAGTGGCCGAAGGTCTCGGCTGCGCCGGTTTTTTTGTCGAGTCGATGGCCGAGCTAGAGCCTGCACTCGCCCAAGCGCGCGCTACGTCTGGTCCGGCGCTTGTCTGTGTACGGACCGATAGAACGGCCAATATGTCCGTGCCGCTGTCGGTCGGTCACCGCTTCGGTGAGGTCTACCAGGGACCAAGTGGCTGAAAAGCGCTCGCCTAGGGGATGAAAGAGCCGGTCGGGTCAGGGTTCAGAGCGGGATCGGCGCGAACGCACGCTTGCGACCCAAGGGAGACATTGCCCAATTTGGTTGAATCGGCGCAGGACCGCAACTTAGTCTCTGCATCGGCACGTCATCAAAAGAAAAGTAGGCCACCCACACCGAGTTCGCTCGTAACGAAAAGCAAGAAAAACAGAGCGGCGCTAGTTACCCCCTCAAACGCCACTTCTGTGGTTTCTTCCGGATGTTGGCAATATGGCGCGGATATCCGATCCGACAACGGTCCTGAGATGACCGCCAAGACCGTGCGCAAATGGCTAGCGCACGTCGGTGCCAGGACGCTCTACATCGAGCCGGGCAGTCCTCTGGGAAGACAGCTATTGCGAAAGCTTCAACGGCAAGCTGCGCGATGAACTGCCCAACGGGAAGAGCTTCTACAGCCTCAAAGAAGCTCAGGTGCTGATCGAGCGATGGCGTCGCCACTACAACATCATCCGTCCGTACTCGGTGCTCAGCTATAGGCCACCGGCACCACAAACATTTATTCTGTTGAAGGCAGGTCGGGAAGGGGCAGCGGCGACGAATTGGTAGCAATCACTCTGGCACAAAATGTCCGTCGGACAAAATCGGCTCCTATTACCGTGTTGCCATTGATCGAAATCAAGAGATCGGACAGCCATTTAGTCGAAGCTTAAACACGCACGATCAGGAGTTGTTTACAGAAAGTCCTAGATTTCACTTGCGTACGTGCAGTTGGCGCATCGGTTCCTACATTCGCCTGCGACTTGATGTTGCTTGATTTGGGGTAACGAGCAATGGAATACCGGATGAAGCTAGTGTGAGTGCAACGAATTCGAAAAGGACGTCAGCACATGGATGAGGATCAGCACATGGATGAGGATAAGAGTGAAGAGATCGCGACGAAGGATTCTGGTGGACTGAAGACAGATGTTTCACGACGGGGATTGTTACGCGGCGCGACGATTGCAGCTGGCGGGGCAGTTATGTTCTCCGCAGCATTTGCGACACAGCAGGCTCAGGCCGGCAACATGACGCAGCAGGCCGCCGCGTATCAGCCCGGTCCAAAGGACGGAAAACGTTGCGACGGCTGCTCGCTCTTCCAGGCGCCGTCATCCTGCAAGCTTGTGGCCGGCACGATCGATCCAGCCGGCTGGTGCAGATTCTGGGTCAAGAAAAGCTGATGCAAAACTGAATCGTATGGGCTAACACTGGTTCAGGCACTTGAGGGGGACATCATGGCCAATGGTCGCGCGCGTGGGCTCACTTTCTATGCAAAGTGTCTCTGGCTGCTCGCCGCGATGTTCGCCGCGCTGCCAAGCGCGGCACTCGCCGTACCGAGCTTTGCACGCCAGACAGGACTCGCCTGCGAAGCTTGTCACACCATATTTCCGCAACTGACGCCATTCGGGCGGACGTTTAAGGCGAGCGGCTACACTTTGTTCAACACGCTCAAAGTCCAGGATATCGACAAGCTCGCCCACAGCACTCTGTCGCTGAGTGATTTACCTCCAGTCTCGGCGATGGTTATGGCATCGCAAAGCATGGCCGCGAAGGCTAACGATTCCAATTCGAGCAAGGCGTCGACAAGTTTTCCACAACAGGCGAGCCTCTTTTACGCCGGACGCATCTCCGACAATATCGGCGCGTTTATCCAGTTGACCTACAGTGGCTTGGATGGGAGCTTTGGCATCGACAACACCGATATCCGATTTGCCGATGTGGCAAAGGTCGATGGTCATAATGTGATCTACGGCGTGAGCCTGAACAACAATCCGACGGTCCAAGACTTATGGAACAGCACGCCAGCCTGGGGACAGCCGTTTATTGGTTCGCCCGCTCAGCAAGCTCCTGTGGCTGGAGCTCAAATCGCTGGTGCGTTGGCACAAGTTGTTGCTGGGCTGTCCGCCTACGCGTTTGTTGACCAAACCTTGTATGCGGAAGTCGGTGGATATCGCTCGGCTCTTCAAGGTCAATCGGTAGCCAACAATGGCGACACGACAAACAACATTATCGCCGGCGTCGCGCCTTACTGGCGTCTAGCCTATGAATTTGACTGGAGCAACAATTCGCTGGAGG
>JANYBR010000505.1 GCA_025360685.1 Pseudomonadota bacterium | reverse complement strand
GCCGAATCTTGGCCAGTGGCTGCGCTGGGAAGCTGCGCTGGAAGAAATGCGCACCTATTACACGTTGCCGCTGACTTACCGTCGGGACGTTGTTGCCGGAATCGCCCACGCCATACGGCGAGCGATCGCCGGTGCCCACCGTCTTGAACCGCTCACCATACCGGCCGGGCTTCACCAAAAGGGACTCCTCGACGAAGAGTTCGCGTCGCCAACAATATTTCCCTTTGTCATTCGCGCCGATCAGGACTTTCTCGAAGCGGACGCGATGAGCGAGATCTATCGCGCGCTGAACCGCGACATCAGCGATGAGCTCAGGTTCGATGCCAGTCCCGAGCAGCTCTCGCTCGCTGGCAAGCCCTGCCATATCGGCCAACCCGTCAAACTGAATCTCGACGGCAACCTCACGGCCGCGCTTCGGATTGCAATCGGATCGCGCAATCTGTTCGAGACCTGGTCGCCAGGGCCCAACGCGGCGGAGCGCGCGGTCGAGCGACTCATGGCGGATGTGTCGATCGTCCTTGGCAAGATCGAGCTGATTTTGAAAAATCGCGAGCACGCGAAAACCGTCGTGCATTACACTCCGCAACGGACAATGGAGACTTCCCATGGCCGCTGAAACCATCCGGCTCAGCTCCGAGCCTGGCCTGTGGACCGACCGGCAAGGTACCGCGGTCTATACCCGCATGGCATTCGCCGGCGTCGATATGATGCCGCACTGGAAGCGGTTGGTGGCGCAGATTACCGACGATGCGAAGGGCGCCGGGATCGGCATGGACCTGTCGATCATTTCCCAGCTGATGGGCGATCAAAAGACCGGCCTGGCCATCCAGGCGGACTCGTTGCGCTATCAACAGCTCTTCCGTTCGCCGTGCGCCGCCGCGTCGCCGAAATTGCGCGTGCTGGCTCTGGCGGCGCAGATGGACATTGGCGGCAACACGCCGATCGAGTTCCTGCTTGCAGGCTCGGATATCGAGCTGATCTCGCTCTATGTCGTGCCGGGCTTACCCTTGCCGAACCCGCTGCCGGATCATGATGTCGCGATCGTGCTGGCGCCCGACGATGCCAAGTCGCGCGAGACTCTGGCGCTGATCGAGCGCCTTGTGCCGCACTGGCCGCGGCCGATGCTCAATCGGCCCAAGCACATTCTCGGACTCGACCGGCACACACTTTGCGAGTCGCTGCGGCCGATACCGGGACTCGAGATTCCCCTTACCAACCGGATCGCGCGCGACTGGCTGATAAATCTCTCGCTTGATGCCTGCCGCCTGACGGATGTGCTGCAGGACGGCGAATTTCCCGTCATCGTGCGCCCGATCGGCTCACATGCCGGGCTCGGTCTTGAGAAGCTGGACGACGCCGCGGCCATCGCCGCGTACCTTGAAACGCGCCCCGAAGACACGTTCTTCATCTCGCGCTTTGTCGACTATTCGAGTGCCGACGGACTGTTCCGCAAGTACCGCATCGTCCTCGTAGACGGCAAGGCCTATGCCTGCCATATGGCGATCTCCGAGCAGTGGAAGATCTGGTACCTGAACGCCGACATGGTCCTGAACGAAGCGAACCGCGCGGAAGAGGCCCGCTTCATGGGCCTGTTCGACGACGAATTCGGCGCGCGCCATCACGTCGCGCTGGCGGAATTGGCCCGTCATATTGGAGTCGAGTACTGCACCATCGACTGTGCCGAGACTAAGGACGGCAAGCTTCTGATCTTCGAGGCCGACAACACCGCCATCGTGCACGACATGGATCCAGTCGACATCTTTCCCTACAAGACGCAGCAGATGCGCAAAGTATTCGACGCTTTTGTGGCGATGCTCTATCGTCACGCGCGCAAGGAACGAATGCAGGCAGCGTGACCGACATCGTGTCCCATCGGCTGGATCTGGATCCCGACAATTGGGACGAGCTGCGGGCTGAGGGTCACCGCATGCTGGACGACATGATCGACCATCTCGCCAAAGTGCGCGAAAGGCCCGTCTGGCAGCCCATTCCCGATTCGGTCCGCGCGCGATTCCATACCCCCATCCCGCATGAAGCCGAAGCGTTGCACGAAGTTTATGCGGAATTCACCCGTTCGATCGCACCGTATGCAACGGGCAATATTCATCCGGGCTTCATGGGCTGGGTGCATGGCGGCGGCAACGCGGCCGGCATGCTGGCGGAGTTGCTGGCCGCGGGCCTCAATGCCAATCTCGGCGGCCGGGACCACATGCCCATCGTGGTCGAGCGGCAGATTCTCGCCTGGATGCGCCAGCTCTTCGATTTTCCGCAAGGCGCCAGCGGCCTGTTCGTCACCGGCACTTCGATGGCAAATTTCATGGCTCTGCTTGTCGCGCGCACCCATGCATTGGGCGAAGGCGTCCGCCGCCGCGGCATTGCCGCCAGTGAGAAGACCCTCTGCGCCTACACGTCGAAGGCCGCGCATGGTTGCATCGCCAAGGCGATGGACATGGCGGGTTTCGGAACCGATGCGCTGCGCCAGATCGGGGTGGACCGGCTGCATCGCATCGACATTGAGGCTTTGCAGGAGAGGATCAATGCCGATCGGCAAGCTGGTCTGGCTCCATTCCTCGTGGTCGGGACTGCGGGCTCGGTTGATATCGGCGCCATTGACGACCTGACTGCGCTGGCCGAACTTTGCGAACGTGAGCACCTGACTTTCCACGTCGACGGCGCCTATGGCGCATTGGCGATGATGTCGCCGGAACTCGCGCCGCGTTTGGCAGGAATCCAGCGCGCCGACTCGATCGCCCTTGATTTCCACAAATGGGCCCAGGTTCCCTACGACGCCGGCTTCGTGCTGGTGCGCGACGGCGAACGCCACCTCAGAACGTTCGACGCGCCGGCAGCCTATCTGCGCCGGGATACGCGCGGCCTTGCCGGCGGCTCACCGTGGCCCTGCGATTTCGGTCCCGATCTGTCGCGCGGCTTTCGCGCGCTCAAGACCTGGTTCACGCTCAAGACCTATGGCACGGACCGGCTGGGCGCAGTGATGGCGCACACCTGTGCCGTCGCGCGGCATCTGGAACGGCGCGTTCGCTCGGAATCCGCGCTCGAACTGGTGGCGCCGGCGCAACTCAACATCGTCTGCTTCCGCCATCGCGGCGACGACGCGCTCAATGCGGATATCGTTGCCACATTGCAGGAAACCGGAGTCGCCGCGCCGTCCGCGACCGTCATCGACGGCAGGGTGGTCATTCGTGCGGCGATCTTCAATCACAGAACCAATGAATCGGATGCAGACTCGCTGATCAATGCGGTCATCGTGGCTGGAAACAGCAGTGCGGCCGGCAACCATGGCGGGGGCAAGACACTATGAACGGTGCACCCTTCCAAACCTGGCAGTGCCGCACCTGCGGCTATCTTTACGACGAGGCGGCGGGCGATCCTGCCGAAGGGCTGAAGCCAGGCACGAGATGGGCCGACATTCCCGACGATTGGGCGTGTCCGATGTGCGGCACACCTAAAAGCGACTTCGACATGGTCAAGCTCTGAGTTCGACCGAGCGGCCCGGTTGATTTCGATCAAGGTGCCGCGGCGTTCCAGGCATTGAATCCACGTCCTTCGGCGCACATCAGGCAGAGGAGCCGACGGCATGAGCGAACCGCTATTTGGCAAGGCGAAATTCACGCACAACGGCGAAGTCATGGAGGCAAGGCTCACGCGCGTCATCGACGACAGCCTGGACCGAGTCTGGGCAGCGCTCACCGAATCGGAAGAGCTCGTCAAATGGCTTGCGCCCGGCGAAATCGAATTGCGCGAAGGCGGGACCGCCAAATTGAACTTCACGGACAGCGGCATCGTCATCGATAGCAAGGTTACCGATATCGATCCGCTGTGCGTGCTGGAATATTCCTGGAGCGGGCCGGGCGAGCCCTTGCGTCCCGTGCGCTGGGAGCTGCGCCCAAAGGGCGATGAAGTGCTGCTGAACCTCACGCTTCGCATGCCGGTCGGCGAAGATCCGGGCCGCGCCTGCGCCGGCTGGGACGCCCACCTGGAAATGCTCGCCGCCGCTCTGGCAGGCGTGCCGATCAGGTTTCCCTTCGAGCATTTCAAAGCGGCGCGCGACACCTATCGCGCGGAGCTCGCTGCCAGATAACGGATTTCTATCCCGCCTCGGCGGCGGCAGTTTCGTTCTGGTCTGGATGGGTGACAAAAAAATCCAGGTCGTGGAGCAGCTTGTTCCAGGCCGCATCGATCTGGGGTGTCCACGCGCTGCCCAACTGTTCGCGGATCGTGTCGGCCACGGTAGCGAAGAAGACACGGAAAATGTCCGGCGGCACGTCATAGCCGGCATGCGTTACGACCTCACACTGGATCATGTGCGCGGCGTAGAGATTCTCTCCGATGAAATCGAGAATGACTTCGAACACCTTGGCCAGCATCTCGCCCTTCACGGCGTGCGTGGTGTCGCGCCAGAACAGGACCTGCATCTGCGGGTATTGCGCGAACAGGCGCGCATAGACGAGCGGCGTGAGATCCGGGCAGCGCTCGGAGACAAGTTCCAGGCTCATTTCGATCGGATTGGACGTCACGCGAACTCCGCAGCGTGAATGGGCACAGGTTATTTTCGGAGCAATCTTGCCACTCTTTTTACTTGTCCGTCGAACCGCGTCGAAGTTTCCGGCCAACTCAATCCGGCTTGCCGTCGCTCTCGGTGAGAATGTCGCCAAGCTTGTCGAGGCGGCGTTCCCACAGTGCACGGCGTTCGCTGATCCATTGCTCGGCCGAGCGCAGAGCTTTGGCCTCAAGCCGGCAGGTGCGCACGCGGCCGGTCTTTTCGGTGCAGACAAGACCACTCGCTTCAAGCACCTGCAGGTGCTGGTACACGGCCGGCAGGGACATCGACAGCGGCTTGGCAAGTTCGCTGACCGAAGCGGGCCCGCGGCTCAACCGCTCCACCATGACTCGGCGGGAGGGATCGGCGAGGGCCTGGAACATCAGATCGAGCGGCTGTGAAAAGTTAAGCATAGAGTTAAGTATCAAGCTTGCGCTGTCGTTACAAGCCTTGAAATCATTAGATTTTTATAGGCCGGTCATATCTTACAGACCGTACGCGTTATTCGGAAATTGCGCTCGCGAGGCAAACTGTTCTCAAGCATACTGACAACTAGTCAGTTGAACAGCGAGAGAACGAACGATGTCGCAGACCGCAGAGCCAAGCACCAAATCGACCCGGAACGAACTCGGCTTTGATCCCGACGCACTGAAGGCGAAGTACCGCGCCGAGCGCGACAAGCGCCTGCGTTCCGACGGCAACGAGCAATATCGCGAGATCAAGGGCGACTTCGCACACTATCTCGAAGATCCCTATGTCGAGCCTGGCTTCACGCGCG
Source organism: Pseudomonadota bacterium (assembly GCA_025360685.1). Classification (GTDB taxonomy): domain Bacteria; phylum Pseudomonadota; class Alphaproteobacteria; order Micropepsales; family Micropepsaceae; genus Rhizomicrobium. The sequence goes on along the minus strand of JANYBR010000505.1, from coordinate 29,110 downwards.
CAGCGCTGAGCGACGAGGTCGAAGTGGTCGTGGTCGGCGGCGGTTTCGGCGGCCTGCTCGCCGGCGCACGCTTACGCGAAGCGGGCATCTTGGACATCCGCGTGATCGAGAAGGGCGGCGACTTCGGCGGCACGTGGTACTGGAACCGTTATCCCGGCGCCGCCTGCGATATCGAATCCTACATCTATCTGCCGCTGCTCGAAGAGGTCGGCTTTATGCCGGTCGAAAAATATTCGCGCGCGCCGGAAATCCTCAAACACAGCCGCGCCATCGCCGAGAAGTTCGATCTTTATCGCAATGCCTGTTTCCAGACCGAAGTGACGGAGATGAGCTGGGACGACGAGATCTCGCGCTGGATCGTCAAGACCAATCGCGGCGATGCGATGAAAGCGCGCTTCGTCGTGATGGCGAACGGGCCGCTGCATCGTCCCAAGCTGCCGGGCATTGCCGGCGTCGAGACGTTCAAGGGCCATTCCTTCCACACCAGCCGCTGGGACTATCGCTACACGGGCGGAAGCAGCGAAGGCGGATTGACGGGCCTGAAAGGCAAGAGAGTCGGCATCATCGGCACCGGCGCCACAGCCGTGCAATGCGTGCCCCATGTCGCGGCCTGGGCGAAGGACCTGTTCGTCTTTCAGCGCACCCCGTCGTCCATCGACGTGCGCGACAATCGTCCGACCGATCCACAATGGAGCGGGAACCTGGAGCCGGGCTGGCAGCAAAAGCGCATGGACAATTTCAACGCACTCGTCTCCGGCGTGCCGCAGAACGAGGACCTGGTCAATGACGGCTGGACCGACATCATCGGCAATCTGCTGGTGCTGATGCGCAAGCAGAACGAGGCCGGCGGCACGGTCGATCTGGCGGCCACGTTGCAGCTCGCCGACTTCAAGAAGATGGAATCCATTCGCGCCCGCGTCGATGCGGTGGTGCGCGACAGGAACAAGGCCGAAGCGCTGAAGCCCTACTACAACCAGTTCTGCAAGCGGCCCTGCTTCCACGACGACTATCTGGACGCGTTCAATCGTCCGAACGTCCATCTGATCGACACCGACGGCCGGGGCGTGGAACGCATCACCGAAAAGGGCATCGTCGCCAACGGCAAGGAATATGAGATCGACTGCCTGATCTATGCGACGGGCTTTGAGGTCGGCACCAGCTACACGCGCCGCTCCGGCTACGAGCTCTATGGCCGCGGCGGCGTTTCACTGTCCGAGAAGTGGATGGACGGCGTCTCGACCTTGCACGGCATGCACTCTCGCGGATTTCCGAACTGCTTTATCATCAGCAACAGCCAGTCGGGCTTCACCGCCAACTTCCCGCACATGCTCAACGAGCAGAGCAAACACCTGTCCTACATCATCAAGGAGTGCACCGAGCGCCAGGTCCGCGTGATGGAGGCCTCGCAGGAGGCCGAAGACGCCTGGGTCCAGACGATCATCTCCTCGGCCATGATGCGGCAGAAATTCCAGGAGGAATGCACGCCGGGTTACTACAACAATGAAGGCAAGCCCTCGGCGCTGGCGGCGCGCAACGGTTTCTACGGCCTGGGCCCGATTGCCTTCGTCAATCTGCTGGAAGCCTGGCGCAACGAAAACGAACTCAAGGGACTTGAGCTGAACGGCGCCTAGCCCATCGGCTCAGGGCGCGCGGTCGAATTCGGAGTCGATCACCAATTCGATCGGCTCGTCGAATACCGGCGACAAGCCGAAATCCGTGGGATTGATCGCCGTTTCGGCATGCACGCCAATGACATCATGGCCATAGAACGGTCCGGCGCCGATTAACGCGACCTTGAACGTCGCCGGCACGGATTTTCCCATCAAGGTGAAGGTGCCTTCGACCGTGCCATGGGTAGCATCTCGCTGATGAAATGCGCTGGAGACGAAGGTCGCTTGCGGATAGAGCGCGGCATTCAGATATTTTGCACTGGCCAGCTCTACGGCAAAGCCGGCGACATTTGTGGTGATCGAATCGGTCTCAACAGTTGCCCTGAGCGTCGCTCGCGCCGGCGCTTTGGGATCCCAGCTCAACGTGGCGCTGCCGCGCTCAAAGCGGAAGATGCTGCGTGAGAAGCCGAGATGCGAAACCCGCGCGATGATGCCCAGATGATTGGGATCGAGCGTGTAAGTGCCAGCCGGCGCAATGGCGATATTCTTGTGACCGTGCGGGATGGGTCCAGGTGGTGGCGTATCGGTGGCAGTTTCTGCATAGGCTGCTTGCGACATCGCAGAAAGCAGTAGCAGAATTGGTGCAAATCTGGACATGTCGGAAGGTTCCTCCCTCACTTTTTCTGAATGGTTGCCAGATGCTCGGCGAGCTGATCCAGGGTTCCCTTGAAGCCCTGGTCGAGCGATGGGCGCATCGATTCAAACGCGTCGCGCTCCGCTTGGGTGGCGTTGAAGGGTGAGCCGGTCATGGCCAGCACGGTCTTACCGCCGGTCTCGGAGAAGGTGATCGTGTTGAGCACCTCCAGCGGCCAGTTGGGATTGAAGGGCGCACGCACAGTGCCGCCCTTCTCGTCGGAGAAGGAATTCACGAAAACGATTCGCTCTGGGGCCTTGATCTCGCGATAGACAAACTTGCCCCACATCTCCTGTCCCGTCGGCGCGCGCATGCCGTAGTGAAAGACGCCGCCCGGTTTCAGATCGAGGGAGCCGCGGAGCCAGGTGAAGCCCTTCGGTCCCCACCACTTCGCCAGATGTTCGACATCCGTGTACACCTTCCACACCAGCGCGCGGGGCGCATCGAAGTTCCGGGACAGGTTGAATGTCGGCGGCGTGTGTTCGGACATGGCATTCTCCTCGATCAAACTTTGGGCAGATAGGCGGCAAGGCGGTCCAAGGTCTGCTCACCGCCTTCGACGGCGCCGAATTTCAGGACAGCGTCGCGCTCCGCGACCGACGGGAACCGGCTCGCCATCCTGATTTGCGTCTTTCCCTCGTGCTCGGCGAACGTGACTGTGGCGCGGAATGTGTGCATGTCGCCCTCACCCTCGCCGCTGAGATCATAGACAAGCCGTTCCGGCTTCACGACCTCGCGATAGACGACCCTGGTGGGATAGTTCGTTCCGTCCGGACCGTGCATGATGAAGCGCCATTCTCCGCCGGGCTTCACATCCATGGAATGGATCGTGTTGGTAAAGCCGTTGGGTCCCCACCAGTGCGCGATATGCTCGGGGTCGGTCCAGGCTTTCCACACCAGCGCGCGCGGCGCATCGACGGTTCGCGTGATGACGATGGTCGGCTCGCCCGGGGCCACGATGCCTTTACTTTTTTCGGCCACGTTTCTTCCCCTTGGCTTGCAGTTTCTTCAGATAATCGTCGAGGCGGTCGAAGCGCTCGCTCCACAGGCGGCGATAGTCCTCCAGCCACAGATCGATGTCCTTGAGCGCCTCGGGCTCGAGCTTGCACGGCCGCCACTGCGCCTCACGGCTGCGCGTAATCAGGCCGGCATGCTGCAGAACCTTCAGATGCTTGGAGACCGCCGGAAGGCTCATGTCGAACGGCTCGGCGAGCTCGCCTACCGATGTCTCACCCAGCACGAGCCGCGCCAGGATCGCCCGCCGCGTGGGATCGGCAAGTGCTGCGAACGTTGCGCTCAGATGATCTGCCGGCATTACACCAATCGTTTAAATAACTAATTGGTTTAATACAGCCGGCCCGGCGCTGAGTCAAGCGGTGCGGCAGTGGCGTACGCTGGCAAGAGGCGCAAAGCCGGTTTTCATGGTTAGAATAGCCGATCAAACCGGCAGTTTCAGGGGAGCAGGATGGCGGAGACGAAGATGAACGGCGCGGAGAGTCTGGTCCGCACCCTGGTGGCAAGCGGGGTGGAAGTCTGTTTCTCCAATCCGGGAACGTCTGAAATGCATTTCGTCGCCGCGCTCGACCGTGTCGACGGCATGCGCGCGGTGCTGGGCCTGTTCGAAGGCGCCGTGACCGGTATGGCGGACGGCTATGGCCGCATGGCTGAGAAACCGGCCTGTACCTTGCTGCATCTGGGCCCCGGCCTCGCCAACGGCCTGGCCAATCTCCACAATGCACGCCGCGCTGCCACGCCGATCGTCAACATCGTCGGCGATCACGCGACCTATCATGCGCAGTATGACGCGCCGCTCGCTTCCGACATCGCCGGATTCGCCCGGCCGGTGTCGGCCTGGGTGCACTCCTCGCCGAGCGCGCTGACCGTGGCGGCCGACGGCGCGCGCGCGGTGCAGGCGGCGTTCTCTCCGCCGGGGCAGATCGCGACGCTCATTCTTCCGGCCGACACCGCATGGAATGACGCCGACGGTCCGTCGCCCGCGCTGCCACGTCCCATGCCGGCTACGGTATTGGGCGAGGCGATCGATCGGGTGGCGCAGGCACTGAAGAACGGCAAGCGCACCACGATCCTGATGCGCGGCGCTGTGCTGAAGGAACGCGGCCTTAACGCTGCAGGCCGCATCGCGGCGAAGTCCGGCGCGCGGATTGCCTGCGATACGTTCATCGCACGGCTGCAGCGCGGCGCGGGGCGGGTGCGACTCGAGCGTGTGCCCTATTTCGCCGAACAGATCGTCGAATTCTTCCAGGACACCGAGCAGCTTATTCTCGTCGGCAGCAAGCCGCCCGTGTCGTTCTTCGCCTATCCGGGCAAGCCAAGCTACGGGCTCCAGGCCGCGACGAAAGTGCATTATCTCGCGCACGCGCATGAAGATGGCGTGGCCGCGCTTGAAGCGTTGGCCGAAGCGCTCGGTGCGCCGAAGGAACCGGTCAGCGTTGCGCCGCTGAAAAAACCGGAATCGATTTCCGACAAGTTCGACCAGTTCACCATCGGCCAGGTCATCGCGCGTCACATGCCGGAAGGCGCGATTCTCTCGGACGAAGCGGCGACATCGGGCGCGGGCACGGCGCTTGCCACCATGACGGCGGTGCCGCACGATCAGCTCGGCCTGACCGGCGGCTCGATCGGCCAGGGCCTGCCGGTGGCTACGGGCGCCGCAGTGGCCGCGCCGCGCCGCAAGGTCGTGTGCGTGCACGGCGATGGCGGTGCGATGTACACCTTGCAGGCGCTGTGGACCCAGGCGCGCGAGAAGCTGGACGTCACGACCGTCATCTTCGCCAACCGTTCCTATGCGATCCTCAACATCGAGCTGGCACGCGTGGGTGCCGGCAATCCGGGTCCGAAGGCGCTTTCGATGCTGGATCTGCACAATCCCGAACTGGACTGGGTCAAGCTTGCCAGTGGCATGGGCGTGGAAGCCTCGCGCGCGACGAACATCCGCGACTTCGAAAGCCAGTTCGAGTCCGCGATACGCCATACCGGTCCGCGACTGATCGAAGTGGTTCTGTGATGCGGTCTATGGACGGCAGCGGCAGCCATTGACACACTTGAACGGACTAAGGGGTAAAGCGATGGACAAACCGGCGGACGATCTGACCTTCTGGCGCGAAGGCGCGAATGCGATGATGCCGATGGTCGTGGAATTGCGGCGCGAGCTGCACAAGTTTCCCGAGCTTGGCCTGCATCTGCCCGAAACCACCCGCCGCACGCGCGAGGCGCTGGCCGGACTCGATGTCGAGATCGTCGAGGGCAAGACCACCTCAAGCCTGGTCGTTACATTACGCGGCGCGCAGCAGGGCCCGACAATTTTGCTCCGCGGCGACATGGATGCGCTGCCGATGCCGGAGGACACCGACGTCGAGTTCAAGTCGCAGCATGAAAACCGCATGCATGCCTGCGGCCACGATTCGCACACGGCCATGCTGGTGGGCGCGGTGCATCTGCTGCACAAGAACCGCGAGCGGCTGAACGGCAACGTGAAATTCCTGTTCCAAACCGGCGAGGAAGGTTATGCCGGCGCGCGCTTCGTGATCGAGGAAGGCATGCTCGATGCGGCGCCGGCGCCGTCCGCTGCGTTCGCCATCCACATCTCGCCCAATATTCCCACGGGTGTCATTGCCTCGCGCTCCGGTCCGCTGATGGCGGCCACCGACACGATCCACATCGAAATCATGGGCAAGGGCGGACATGCCTCGCAGCCGCATTATACGCTCGATCCGATCCCGGTCGCCTGCGAGATCGTCACCGCATTGCAAAGCCTGGTGACGCGCAGGGTCGAGGCGTTCGATCCGGTTGTCCTGTCGATCACCAAGATCGATGCCGGCACGACCGGCAACGTCATTCCGGAAAGCGCCAGACTGCTCGGCACATTGCGCAGTTTCTCCGAGAAGAGCCGGGCCACGGCGCGCGAGGGCATCGAGCGCATCGCCAGCAACATCGCCCGGGCGCACGGCGTCGAAGCCAATGTCACGCTCACTCCGGGTTATCCGGTAACGATCAATGACGACAAGTTCGTCGGCTTCGCGCAGAACGTGGCGCAGGATCTTTTCGGTGCGCGCGGCTTTCTCAAGATGCCGGCGCCGATCATGGGCGCGGAGGACTTCTCCTATGTGCTGCAACGGCTCCCGGGCTGCATGGTATTTCTCGGCGTTGCGCCAGAGGGCGTGGCGCACCACCACGCCCATGCCTGTCACTCCAACCGCATGATGATGGACGAAGCGGCGATGGCCAACGGCATCGCCATGCACGCCGCCATCGCGGACCGGTTCCTGCGCGGGGCGGGCTGAACGGTCTGGCGATCTTGGGGAAGTGAATGTCTCGCAACACGGCATTGGATGCTCACGAACACACCGAACACGCCCAGCACGCGGCGCATGCGGGCGATCCCTTCATTTCGCGCATTGCGATTTCGGTCGCGGTGCTGGCAGTTCTCGCCGCGGTGTCCGGCAGTCTGGAAACAGTGGAGGGCGGCCGGGCACTGAACTCGACCAGCGAGGCGGTGCTGGCGCAGGACCGCGCCACGGATGCCTGGGCCGAGTACCAGGCCGACAGCCTGAAAAAGCACCTCTACGGCATTGCAGCCGATCGCGGCGATCCGAACGCCGAGCGCTATCGCAAGACCGAACGGGAGAATATCGACAAGCAGTCGAAGATTCGCAAAGACGCCGCCGCCGATGAAGCCGATCGTGACCGCCTGCTGGCGGCCAGCTCGGCGCACGAGAACCGCCATCACTGGCTGACCGGCAGCGCCACGCTATTTGAGATCGGCATTGCCATGTCGACGGTCGCGATCATCACGCGGCGGCATTGGCTGTGGTTCTCGGCGTTGGCGTTCGGCGCTGTCGGTCTGGTGCTGCTGGCATCGGCGTATGCGGCGTAGCTTGCCGTCCGCCGGCGTTGCTGCCGGAAGTGCAGACTCGGGTCTAATTTGAAACTTGTGGAGGATTTGAAGATGGCTCAGTCATCGCTCGCAAAGCTTGCTGAAATCCGCCGAGCGCACCCCTTGCGAAATTCGTTCGCCGAGATCAAGGCGGAGATGGGCCAGCTCGAAAGGCTCGCAGTGTGGATCACCGAGCATGTCGGCACCATGGCGTTCTTCCTCGCCATCCTGGCCTGGACCATATTCTGGCTGGGCTGGAATTTCCTCGCGCCGCCGCGGCTTCAGTTCGATCCGCCGATGGGTTTTGTGTTCTGGCTGTTCATTTCCAACATGATCCAGATCCTGTTGATGCCGCTCTTGATGATCGGCCAGAACATTCAGGGCCGCCAATCCGAAGCACGCGCCGTGCACGACCTGGACGTCAACATCAAGGCCGAGGCTGAGATCGAGACGATCATGCTGCATCTTGAACGCCAGAACGACATGCTGGTGGCGATGCTGGAAAAACTTGGCATCAGACTCGACGAAGTGTTGAAACAGACGTCGTAATGGCACGCGCGCGAGCAGCGGAAACCGGCTAACAAAAGCCTGATTGCTGTCGCATTCCTGGTACCGAGGTGTGCATGCGCGTTGCCGCGTTCATTTTTCTCTTCGGCATATTTGCCGGGCTTGCGCCAGCGTGGGCGGAGCCGGCGGACGCTGCATTCTCGCGCTGGGCGCAAGCCGAAGACGGAAGGGCTCGCGAGGTCGACGCATTCGAGGCGTATTTGAAGCAACAGGGCGTGAACGGCATCTTGCCCGTCTCGCAATTGCTACTCAATGCGACCTCGTGGCGCGACTGCAGCGCTTGGCCTTACAGCATGCCGCCGCGCGCGCTGTGGAAAAATGTCGTGCCGACGTTGCGGTTTATCGCGGCATATGTCGTGCCCGCGCTGGGACCGGTTGCAGCGGTTTCGGGTTATCGCAGCCCCAGCCTCAACGCTTGCGCCGGCGGCGCCGCGCACAGCGCACATGCGCTCTATTTCGCTCTCGACCTGACACCGCTCAGAACGATTGAACGCTCGACACTGATCGCCTCGGTTTGCCGGCTGCACGCGCGATTCGGAGAGGCCGCGCATGTTGGCCTGGGATTCTATCAAGGCCTGCGGTTTCACATCGATACGCTCGGCTACCGGCGTTGGGGCGCAGACTATCGCAGCGCAACCTCGCCTTGTGCCGTGCGGCACACGCCAGCCTAGTCCCGCGCGTGGGCCCTTTGCCGCCTCGCCTGCAACGCGATGCCGAACGGGATCGACGAAAGATAGATCACCATGCCGACGGTCAAGGTGATCCAAGGCCATGTGATCATGAAGCCGGCAAGCAATCCGAGGAATCCCCATACGATCAGCCGGTGCTGCCGCGCCGGACGCATATATTTGATGGATGGCGTTGGGATCTGGCTGACCATCAGACAGGACGAGATGGCAATCATCGCGCCACTGAAGAGTGGATTGCGGAATATCTCGCCGCCGAGCTGAAAGCTCAGCAGCATCGGCAGCAGCAACAAACCGGCCGCTGCCGGTGTGGGCAGGCCTGTGAAATACGGATTGGCGGGCGACGAGCCTTCGTCGCGCACGCTCTGCACATTGAACCGCGCCAGGCGGATGGCGCTGCAGGCACAGAAGATGAGCGCGGCCACCCAGCCCGCATTGCCCATGCGCGACAGGCTCCACATGAAGACCAGAATGCCGGGCGCGACGCCGAACGAAACCAGATCCGCCAGAGAGTCGAGTTGCGCGCCAAAGCGCGTATCGGCGCCAAGGAATCGAGCCGCGCGTCCGTCGAGCATGTCGAACAGCATGGCGAAGATGATGGCGGCGACTGCGGCCGGCCAGTTGCCGTCCAGCGCGAAGCGGATCGCGGTGATGCCGCTGCACAGACCCAGAAGGGTCAGCGCGCTTGGCACCACGCGGCCTACCGACAGCTCTTCGAGCCGTTCGGCCATCCGCCGCCGATCCATCCTGCGATAAGCCAATGAACTGCCTAACCTTGAAGTTCCGCCAGGACCGTTTCGCCGGCCCTTGTCACAGATCCTTCTTTTACCACGATCTTCGCCGAAAGGGGTAAATAGACGTCCAGCCTGCTGCCGAAGCGGATCATGCCAAAACGAGACGCTCGCCGGACCCGATCGCCTGCCTTGATGTCGCAGACAATACGGCGTGCTACCAATCCGGCGATCTGGATCACAGCCAAATCTGCGGCGGGATCGGCGCTCCCAGTGGGGCGAATCCGCAAGGACATGCGCTCATTGTGCAGGCTGGCCTTGTCGAACGATGCGTTTATGAAACGCCCGGGACGGTAGGCGAGCGCGATCACTTCGCCGCTCACCGGCAGGCGGTTCACATGCACATCGAAGACGTTCATGAAGATCGAGAGCCGCCTTCGCGCTTGGCTGCCGAGGTCGAGTTCGGCGGGCGGCTCGGCTTCGACGATCGGCAGCAGCACCCCGTCGGCAGGACTGACGAGTAGATTCTCACCATCTGGTGGCGTGCGTTCGGGATCGCGGAAGAAAGCGATGCACCACACGGTGAGCGGCAGGAACGCGATGCCGGCCCATTGCCACAACCAGAACAGCGCGGCGTTCGTGAAAACGAACAGCGCGATGAAGCGCCAGCCTTCGCGATGGATCGGAATTCTCAAACGATCGCCTTGCATCCGTGCGGGCCCATCTAGCGCATCACAGCGGCAAAGAAAAAGGGCGGCGCGAATCGGCCGCCCTCATTCCATGCGATTGCAGCGTGCCTTAAGCGCGCGCGCCCGAGAACGGGAACGAGCCGAATGCGCCCGCCTTGACGTTGCCGGAAATCTTGTCGCCATCGACCGTGCCGCTGTGTTCCAGGGTCATCGGCATCGGCGAGGTGATCGAGATCGACCAGGAGACGTTGTTGCCGTCCGCCTTGCCGTTTGCGATTGCCATCGAACCCTGCTGACCAGCCTGCGTGCCGGTTAGCGCGCTGCCACTGGCTTTGAGGTCGAGAGTCGCCTTCTGAGCGCCCATGGGCGACTTGATCGTGATATTCCACTTGCCGTCGACGGACATGCGTCATTCCTCCTTGGCTGAAGGCGCGCATCTAAGAGTTCCGCGCGGCTGTGCGCAAGGCTTTGGTGACGATGACGTCACGGAATGCGGCGAGACCTGTGGAATATCGTTGCGGATCAAAGCTCTAAGGTCAGCCAAGGGGAACCAATATCGAACTTCTTCCGATGGTCGAGCGGGTCAGCGCGTGACGCTGCACGAAAAGCCCGTTCGGATCGCGCGTCTGCTCGCGCGACTCTTCCCAAACGCCGTGGCTGGCGTAGTAGGTCAAAAGCAGCAGCCGGCCTGAACCTTCACGCAGATCCTGCGCCGTACGTTCCGCGGTGAAGAGGCCGAAAATCTTGGTCTGATAGCTGCCCTCGAAGTCGGCCCAGGCCCGGTTGGAGAGCGCGACGAAATCGTCCACCTGGTCGGCGTCGACCGTGAACCAGCGATGCACATAGATGCCGCCGCCTTTCAGCACATCCTGGTCGCCGGGCCGAACGGTGGGCACCAGCATCTCGGGGTGCATGGTGACCACGCCCGGCGCGCGATCGATTTCGCGCAGGCGATCCCGTCCGGCCGAGGGCCAGCGCAAAAGCAGGACGGCTTCGTTGGAAGAAAAACCAAGCTGGCCTTGAAACAGGCCAAGCAATTCGCCGCCCGACGCAGCGATGGCCGGCGCCGCCACGTCGCGGATATGCGCCGTGAATGCGGTCCAGGCCGGACGCCCGCGTTCCAGAGCGAATCCAAGGTAATCATAGTGTGCGGCCATTGCGTTTATCCCTGCCCGCGCGGCTCAATGCAGGCAGCAAGCCAACAGGAGTTTCCCCATGACGGCAAGCCGCGAGATTCACCTCGTCAAACGACCCGATGGAATGCCGCGCGAGAGCGACTTTGTGGTGCGCGAGGTCGCTCTGCCGGAACTGGCCGAGGGCCAGGCACTGGTCCAAAACCTGTTTCTCAGCATCGACCCGGCCACGCGCCCGCGTCTGACGCGTGGACAGGATCTGAATGCAGTGCTTGGCGGCTTCGCGCTCGGGCGCGTTGTGCGATCGCGCGCGTCAAGTCTGAAGGAAGGTGATGCCGTGCGCGCCGCCTACGGTTATCGCGAGCGTTTTGTCGCCGATGCCAAGCACCTGACGAAGGTCGATGCCGATCCCGAGCTGCCGCTTTCTGTCTACATGCATGTGATGGGCGGTGCGGGCTTTGTCGCCTATGGCGGCCTGGTCGAAATCGGCAAGATGAAATCCGGCGAACAGGTGTTTGTCTCCACGGCGGCGGGCTCGGTTGGCTCGATCGCCTCGCAGGTCGCCAAGCTCAAGGGCTGCGCGGTGATCGGCAGCACCGGTTCGGACGACAAGGTCGCCTGGCTGAAGAGCCTCGGCCTCGATGCCGTGATCAACTACAAGAAGGAACCGATCCGCGACGCGCTCGAACGAGCGACGCCGAAGGGTATCGATGTCTATTTCGACAATGTCGGCGGCGAACATCTGGAAGCGGCGCTGCGGCGCATGAACTCGCTCGGCCGCATCGCGGTGTGCGGGATGATCTCGACCTATAACGACCAGCAGGTCGGCGTGCGAAATCTGTCGGCCATCATTTACGGCCGCGTGAACATTCGGGGTTTCGTGGCGCCCGACTTCATGCATCTCTACGGACAATTCAGCAAAGAGATGACGGGTTGGCTCAAGAATGGCCAGATCAAATATCAGGAGACCCTGTTCGACGGCATTGAGAATGCGCCGCGCGCACTGATCGCGCTCCTCAACGGCGAGAACACGGGAAAAATGATGGTGAAGCTAGCCGGTTGAAGCATTCTTGCCGAGTTGCCAGCTGTCGAACGCGCCGAACAAGGTCGTGACGCTGACGCCGTCTTCGCTGAGCGGCAACACCAGCGCTTCGATTTCGAGAAATTCCTTGCCGGGCAAGCTCGCCTGGCGAACGCCGCTGGCGATGGGCGCCTTGGCCGCGACGCAGCCCGCGTACATGGCGCGCATCTGATCGAAGAAGCGGCTGCCGGTGTGCTCCGACAACAGCGCGCCAGCATAGCGCCGGCCCATGAACTGGATGATGCGATCGCCGGCAAAGCGGAAACGAAAATCCTGGCCGCCATCGACGACGTCAATCGTGAATGTCCAGGGCAGCACGGCGCGCAGCCGCGCCGGCGTGATTTCGTCACGCTTGGGACCGACGCGGCCGCCGCGCAGCTCGTTCCACATTTCGTGTACCACGCGCAGTCTCTCGCTCGTCAGTGCAGGAGCCGGCCCGTCATGCTTGTCCATCGGTGTTTCCCGCGAGACGCGCCTTTCTGCGCATCCGTTTCTTCCTGTTCAAGGGAGTCGTGATTCCCATGTCGGCAAATCACGCGCCGGGCTTGTAGCAGCTTGCGGACTGGCGCAACTGCGACCGAACGTCCCGCGTTATGGCGGACCGATATAGACGGTTTGTGGCCAAACTGTGCACGCGCTAGTTCTCCAGCATCACCTTGCACTGGTGCGACGGCTTGCGCAGAGCCTCGAACGCGCCGGGAAGAGCGTTCAGGTCGATGATATCGGTGACCATGTGTCCCACATCGATACGGTCGCTGGCGATCATGGCGATGACATAGTCGAAATCATCGGGCCGGTAGCCGAGCACGAACTGGATCTCGAGCTCCTTCACGATGCCCATCAGCGGCAGGATCGTGTCGGGCTGCTGACAGACGCCGGCCACGACGATGCGGCAGCCGCGCGGCGCTTCCATCATGGCGGTGTTGATCAGACCCGGTACGCCGACGCATTCGAAGATCACATCGGGCGCCTTGCCTGCGATCTTTTGCACCTGCGCCACCAGCGGCTCGCCAGGATCGATTGCATCGGTGGCACCGAACTTGGCCGCCATCGTGCGGCGGACTTCGGCCTTTTCGCTGACGATGACGTGCCGTGCGCCGAGGAACTTCGCCCACAGCATCGTGGCCAGGCCGACCGGGCCCGCGCCGATGACGAGGACCGTGGCACCGCGCGGCATCTTGGCCATGTCGACGGCGTGCAGTCCTACCGCGAGCGGCTCGACCATCGCGCCTTCGCGGAACGAGACGTTTTGGGGAAGCTTGTAGCCGCTGGCCGCGCCAATGCGCACGAACTCGGCATAGGCACCGGGCGCCGCGCCCAAACCGACGCTCAGCATTTTCGCACACGTGCCGCGCAACGAGAAGTTGATGCAGGGCGTGTGGTCGCCGCAGCAGATCACGGGAAAACCGGCCAGGCGATCGCCCGGTTTCCACAAGGACTTGACCGCGCTTCCCACCTCGATCACTTCGCCGGCGAATTCATGGCCCATGATCGAGCCGAGCGCGAGCGGCATGGTCGAAGTTGGCTCGGTCATGTGCAGGTCGGAACCGCAGATGCCGCAATTTCTGACCTTCAGGATGAGGTCGTGCGGGCCGGGCACCGGATCGGGAACCGTTTCGATCACCAGCGGCTTGGACATTTCCTTGAAAACAGCGGCGCGCATGGGCAGTTCCTCGATTTTTCTGGACAGGCTTTGGTCAAGCCTATGTCATCCCATCGCCAGAGGAAAATGGGTGTGGGCATGACGAACCTTTACGCAACGGCACGCGAGATGATCGCCGATCTCAAGACCAAGAAGGTCTCGGCGCGCGAGCTTCTGAACGCGCATCTGGCGCGCAACGACGCGTTGCACGCAAAGCTCAACGCGGTGATCGCGACCGACATCGCGCGGGCGCAAAAGGATGCTGCGGCGATCGACGAAGCGCGTGCAAGGGGCGCGGCGCTCGGTGCGCTCGCCGGGCTTCCGATGACCATAAAGGATTGTTTCGACGTCGAGAATCTACCGGCGGTGGTTGGTAATCCCGAATTCAAGGAACGGCCGAAGACCAGCGCCGAAGCGCCGATTGCCGCCGCCGCCCGCAAGGCGGGTGCGGTGATCTGGGGCAAGACCAATGTCCCGTTCATGGTCAGCGACATCCAGACCTACAACGCGGTTTATGGCACCACGAACAATCCCTATGACATTACGCGCGGCTGCGGCGGATCGTCGGGCGGCGCGGCGACCGCGCTGGCCGCCGGCATCACGCCGCTGGAGGTGGGCTCGGACATCGGCGGTTCCCTGCGCCATCCTGCCAACTATTGCGGCGTGTTCTCTCTGAAGCCGACCTGGGGCGCAATTTCTCAGCGCGGCTACATCCCGCCGCTGCCGGAAAAGTATGTCGAACACGACTTGAACGTGGTCGGCCCTCTGGCGCGAAACAGCGAAGATCTCAAACTGCTCTGGAGTGTGTTGCGCGGCACGCCGGAGAAGGCGCGTCGCGATGTGAAAGGCGCGAAGGTCGCGGTATGGGATCACGAGCCGTCCTGGCCGCTGGCGCGAGACGTTCGCGACGGCGTCAAGCGTGCCGCCGAGGCGCTGCAGAAAGCCGGCGCGAATGTCGAATACAAGAAACCTCCGATCGACGGCGCCGAACTGATGGACTGCTACACGACAATTCTCAGCGCGATCATGGGGCTCACCCTGCCTCCGCCCTTGCTCGCCGCGTGGGAGACCAGCCGCGCGCAGGATCGCCAGCTTCAGACGAAAGAGGGTTTGGAAGGAGCAAGCGCCCGGTTTCGCCTGAACTCGACCGCAACCTTCATCGAAGTGGCAGACGCGATGGCGCTGCGCCAGAAGCTGAAAGACAAGCTGGAAGCATTTTTCGGCGGTGGCTGGGACGTCATCGTCATGCCGATCACCATGGTGCCGCCGTTCAAGCATCTGCACGAGCCCGGATTCATGGAGCGTATTCTGGATGTCGACGGCCAAGGCGTGCCCTACATGAACCTGCTGAACTGGATATCGCTGGCGACCGCTTTGCATGCGCCGGCTCTCGCGGTCCCCGCAGGACAAAACGGCCAGGGACTGCCGATCGGCGTTCAGCTTGTCGGGCCGTGGAACGGCGAGGACCGCTTGTTCGATTTCGCCGCCGCCGTAGAGGAAGGTCTGGGTGGATTCACACCGCCGCCCGAGCATTAACGATCCGGTTTTCCTCGGTCAAAACGATATGCGATAAGGCGGCACGCTATTCTTACAAAACGGGAGAATTTTCATGGCGATCAAACTGCGCAACGGCATCTTTCTTGCGCCCTTTCATCCGATCGACGAAGACCCGACCCTGTGCATCCAGCGCGATCTGGAGCTGATCGATCATCTCGACAAGCTCGGTTACGACGAGGCCTGGATCGGCGAGCATCATTCCGCCGGCTTCGAGATCATCGCCAGCCCGGAACTGTTCATCGCCGCCGCCGCGGAGCGCACCAAGCGCATCCGGCTTGGCTCCGGCGTGATCTCGCTGCCCTATCACAACCCGCTGATGGCGGCGAACCGCGTGATCCAGCTCGACCACCAGACCAAGGGCCGGTTCATGTTCGGCGTCGGTCCGGGCCTCTTGCCCTCCGATGCCTTCGCCATGGGCATCGATCCGTCGACTCAGCGTGACCGCATGGTCGAGTCGATCGAGATTATCCTTCGCCTGTTCAACGGCGAAAGAGTGACGCACAAATCCGAGTGGTTCACCTTGGTCGACGCGACATGCCAGCTGCGTCCCTACACTTGGCCGCATCCCGAAGTCGCGGTTGCGTCTTCCGTCACACCGTCCGGCGGCAAGCTCGCCGGCAAACACGGCTTCGGCATGCTGTGCGTGGCCGCGACGCAAGAGGGCGGTTATGACGCGCTCGGCATCAACTGGAAGGTCGCCAACGACGTCGCCGCCGAGAACGGCCGCAAGATGGATCCGGAAAAGCTTCGCCTGGTCGGCCCCGTGCACATCGCCGAGACGCGCGCCGAAGCCTACAAGAATGTCGAATTCGGCATCCGCAAGTGGCAGGACTATTTCAGCGGCATCAGCGCGGTGGCAGGCCGGCAGGGCATGGAAAACCAGACCATCGAAGATCTGGCCAAGAGCGGACAGATCGTGGTCGGCACGCCGGACGACGCCATCGCGCAGATCCGCCGCCTGCAGGCCAAGCAGGGTGAGTTCGGCGTGTTCCTGCAGCTGGCGCACAACTGGGCGAACTTCGAAAATACGAAGAAGTCCTACGAGTTGTGGCAGCGCCATGTCACGCCAGTGATCAACAATGCCAACACAAAGCGCGACGAGGCCTTCAATTGGGCGCGCGACAACAAGGAAAAGTTCATCGGCGCCGCGATGGCGACGATCGTCAAACACAACGAAGAACAGGCCAAGAAGTCGCCCAAGGCGGCGGAATAGATTTCACGCGCAGACGCGGAACGCGCGGAGAGCTTCTCTCTCCGCGCCGTACGCGTGCAAATCGCGTGGAGTGGCCATGCGATATTGCGGCGGCTGGCCGCTGTGTTCCTGGGCTAGATTTTGAGAATGAACCGAAGTCCGGCGCACACGATCGAAGGCGGCTGTCATTGTGGCAATGTATCCTACTCGTTCGAGGCAAGCGCCGGGCTCGACGTGCTGGGTCTGCGCGCCTGCACCTGTTCGTTCTGCCGCGCGCACGGCGCGCGTACCACGAGCGATCCGAACGGCAGGTTTCGCCTCGCGGTGCGCGATGTGGACAAGCTCCAGCGCTACCGCTTCTCACTGAAGACCGCAGATTTTCTCATCTGCCGCGAATGCGGCGTATTCGTCGGTGCGATGATGGAAGAGGGCGCCAAGCGTTGGATGACGGTGAACGCCAACACATTTCGCCCGCCGCCGTCCGTTGAGATCGCCGCCGTCGCCAGCGATTTCGGCGGCGAGGACGTGGCCGGTCGCAGGGTGCGGCGCAAGGCGAAATGGACACCGGTCGTGGAGGTTGTGACATGAGCAAGGCCTTGGTCGTGATCGATGTGCAGAAGGGCATGTGGTCGAATCCGGCCTACCCGCCCTATGACGGTGACGGCGTGGTGGATCGCATCGCCGGACTCATCTCCAAAGCGCGCGCGGCAGGTGTGCCGGTGATGTATGTGCAGCACCACGGCTTGGGCGAGCATCCTTTCCAACCGGGCTTACCCGGCTTTCCGTTCCACGATCGAATCGCGCCGCAGGCGGGCGACGATGTGACGGTCAAGCACCATTCCAGCGCATTCCACGGCACCAATTTCGACGCCAAATTGAAGCACGCCGGCATCGATCATCTGGTGATCACCGGCATGCAATCGGAATATTGTGTCGATTCCGCCATCCGCGGCGCGGCGGAGCGTGGCTACAAGGTGACCTTGGTCCGCGATGCCCACTCGACCGGCGATACGAAGGTGGCGAAAGCCAGGACCATCATCGACATCCAGAACGACACGATAGCCGGCGACTTCGCGACAGTGACGCCGGCGGCGGAGATTGTGTTCGGATAATTCCGCCTTCATTCACCATGGTCGGGCTCGACCGGGCCACCGCCCTTAGCGGCAGCGTAGGGGCGCGTCCGTTGAAATGGTTGGGGCGTGGCGTCCATACGCTGCCGCTATGGACCAAGGGCGGCCATGGTGATTTTGTTGGTGGGAGATGAACGGGTTCGAACAGACGCTACAACTTTACCCGTCCTGCCTCGATCGCCGCCAGCACGTCGCGCGTCAGCGGCTCGTACCGGCCGGTCGCGTGGTTGAGCCAGTAGAGCGGATCGCGGATCATAGACGGATCGAATCCGTCTTTCACCAGATCGACCTTGCGCTGCTTGAACGTGCCGGTGATCTCGATCTCCGGCAGCAGGCGCACGAACACGGGCCGGGCATAGATCGGAAGATTGCCCGCCAGCGCATCGGCAAGCTTTGCGACGTCGAACCCGGGCCCGCTGACCAGTGCCGCCATTCCGGCGCGTCCGTCCATGCCCGGCACTGTCACGCCATAGACATTGGTTTCCTTGACCCCGGCGACGACTCCAAGCGCTTCGGAGACTTCGCTGGTCGCAACATTCTCGCCTTTCCAGCGGAACGTGTCGCCGATGCGGTCGACGAAATAGAAATAGCCCTGGCCGTCGCGGCGCATCAGATCGCCGGTGCGAAACCAGCTGTCGCCATTCTCGAACACGTCGTGCAAGACTTTCTTCTGCGTGTCGGATTGTTTGCTGTAGCCGTCGAAGGTCTTTCCTGGTTCGTCGCTGATGCGGCCGATGACTTCGCCCGCTTCGTCGGCCGCGCATTCGATGCAGAAGCCGGCCGTCCCGCGCACGGGCGTTTCGTGCTCGATGTCGAACTTCACGATGCGCGTGGTCATGATGGCGCGCATGTAGGACGGCACGCGGCCGACGGCGCCGATCTTGCCGTCATAGTTCAGCATCGAGACATTGCCTTCGGTGGCGCCGTAGAACTCGACGATCTTCGGGATGGCGAAGCGTTCCTGGAAATTCTTCCAGATCTCGGGTCTCAGGCCGTTGCCGGTGATGGCACGGATCTTGTGGTCGTGCTCGAATTTCGCGCTAGGGGCGTTCAGAAGATAGCGGCAAAGCTCGCCGATATACTGGAACAAGGTCGCTTCATAGCGGTGTACGTCGTCCCAAAATTCGTGTGCCGAGAATTTGCGCTTGATGATCACCGAGCCGCCCGTGAGCAGAGCCGGACCGAGCGCGCACACGCCGCCAGCCGAGTGATAAAGCGGCAGGACGTTATACATGCGGTCCCTGGCTTTGGCGTTCAGGCCGCCGGCGAAACCGTGCATCATGTACAACATGCGCAGATGGGTGAAGTTCGACGCCTTGGGCAGACCCGTAGTGCCCGATGTGTAGATGTAGAACGCCTTGTCCTTGCAGGTAACGCCCTCGCGCCAAGCACGATCGGCGGCAGAGGTACACACCGAGGCCAGCGCGGCATCGAGATTTTCCATCCCCTGCAGCGCGCCGCCCGCGATCCAGCCGCTGGGGCGTGAATCGATCTGCGGCAAGGCTTCGAGATAGGCCTGGGCGAGTTCTTCTCCGACGATGGCATGGCGCACTTCGGCGATGGCGATGGAATGGGCGAGAGCGGCGCCGCGCAGATTGGTGTTGATCAGCGCCGCGACGGCCCCGACCTTCAACAGGCCAAGCCAGCAAATGACATAGTCGGGCCGGTTTTCCATCAGCAGCGCCACGGCATCGCCGCGCCGCACGCCCGCGTTGCGCGCCCAATGCGCGACGCGGTTTGCACCGGCGTCCAACGCCGCATAGCTCAGGCTCGAATCGAGATAGTAGAAGGCGATGCCATGCGGCGTGGCGCGCGCCTGGGCCTCGACGATATCCACGATCGTGTGGCTGCTGTCCGGCTTCACGCCGTGCATCCCGATCAAGGTGCGGGCGATTGCCGATATATAAGTGGATTCGCGTGCCAGACCGTCGAACAATCCCATGCGGGCGATGCCTGATGTTCAAACCGGAAACGATAGCTGCCTATGGTTAACGATCCAGAAACCAAGGTGGAAGAGCTGGACCTGCGCGGCCTGAAATGTCCGCTGCCGGCTTTGTTCGCCAAGCGCGCTTTGTTACGGGCGCCACTGGGTGCCGTTCTGGACGTCGTCGCCGATGACCCACTGGCCGCCGTCGACATTCCTCATATGTGCGCGCAGGAGTCCTTTGACGTGCTTTCAAGCCGGCGCGATGGCGCGCTGGTGCGCCTGAGATTGCGCCGTCCTACTGCGGCGGCGGACGGGTCGCCGACGGACCAAGACGCGCGATGACGTCGGCGGCCCTCAGCGCGTGCGCATCGCCTTTGGCCTGTTCCGGAGTGAGGAGCACGATTTCCGCATAGGCTTCGTAGCGGGTCACCGGAATCTCGGTTGCGTCGCGGCCAATCGGATCGAAGGCCCAGCTATGCCAATAGCGGCCAAAACCAGAACCCCAACCGGGCCAGCCCGCAAAGTCCGTGTAGTAGGTCGTCTTCGCTTCGGTGTTGCGGTCGTCGAACTCGAACCAAGCGTAACCCGCATCGCGCGTGACTTCGGCCGAGCGCAGCAGCAGGTAGTCCTCGACATTCTCGCGCAAGGTGGCCGAGTTGCCGCGGAACGTTACCCGATAGCGGTTGTCTGCCAGCCTGAGGTCCGAATAGCCTGTGTGATGGTTGGCGTCGGCCGGCTGGTAGGCGGTGGGCGTTGCGCAGGCCGAGAGCGCAAGAAATGTCGAAAGCATAGCTATACGCTTGAAATTCATAGCGGTTCTCCTGCCACTCTCGACAAATAAAATAGCACAGGTCGAGCGTGCAATATTGACGCGACGCAAATTTCGTTTAATAACTGAACGGTCAGTAATTAAACGGCGCCCTTGAGCCAAACCGCTCCAAACTCTGACTCCCGTTGGTCGCGGCGCAAGCACGCGCGGCCGGCCGAGATACTCGATGCGGCGTTGAAGGTGTTCGCCCAGAAGGGTTTCGCCGCCGCGCGCATGGACGACATCGCCCGGGAAGCGGGCGTCACCAAGGGCACGATCTATCTCTACTTCGAAAACAAGGAAGCGGTGTTCAAGTCGCTGGTGCGCGAGGCAGTCGGAGGAACGCTCGATACCATCGCAGCCAATGCGCGAAACTTCGAAGGCTCGGCGCGCGATCTGTTGCGCATGTTTCTCACCACCATGGCCCGGCTGTTGGTCGATAGCGACAAGGTCGAGCTGCCGAAGATCATCATCTCCGAGAGCAGCAACTTTCCCTGGCTGGCGGAGTTCTATCGCTTCGAGGTCATCGAGCGCGGCTTGCAGCTGATGATCTCGCTCGTCGAGCGCGGCATGGCGAGCGGCGAATTTCGCAGGCTGCCGGCCGAGCATGTCGCACGGCTCTGTGTGGCGCCCATCCTGTTCTGCGCCATCTGGCGCGTGACGTTCTCCCATCTCGATCCGCAGCCCTACGATTATGCAGGACTGATCGAAACCCATCTCGACATCCTGTTCCGCGGTCTTGCGTTCGATGGAGCATCCGCATGAAACGCGTGGCGGCGATTGTCCTCGTCCTCCTGCTCGCGGCCTGCGGAAAGCAGGATGACTCCGCATGGCTCGGTTACGCCGAAGGCGATACCGCGTTCGTCGCGGCGCCCCAGGCCGGATGGGTGGCGCGGCTGGCGGTTCAGCGCGGCGATGCGGTGAAGCAGGGGCAGTTGCTTTTCACGCTGGACGATACGAGCCAGGCATCGGCACGCGACCAGGTGGTGGGCGCAATCGCGCTCGCCGAGGGCCAGATGCGCGAAGCCCAGGCCAGTCTCGAACTGACGCACAAGGAGCTCGTGCGCCAGGGCGGTCTGCTGCGCGCAAACGCGGGAACCAAACAGAACTACGATGTCGCGAAGGCGAACTACGATCAGTCGGCGGCAAGGGTGGCGCAGATCGCGGCGCAGGCGGCCCAGGCGCGTGCGGCACTCGCCAATGCGAGCTACCAACTCTCCGAGCGCGACGTGATTGCGCGCACCTCGGGCCGAGTCGAAGACATATTTTTCCGCGCTGGCGAGTACGCACCGGCCATGACGCCGGTCGTGGCGATCCTGCCGCCGCAAAACGTCTATGTCCGCTTCTTTGTGCCGGAGAGCCAATTCGCGCAGATAAAGCTTGGCCAGAAAGTCTCGATCCGTTGTGATGGCTGCGCCCCGGGCATCACCGCCACCATCGCCTTCATCGCGCAGCAGGAAGAATTCACACCGCCCGTCATCTTCTCGATCGGCAGCCGCGAGAAACTGGTGTTCAAGATCGAGGCGCGCGCGCCCGGTGGGCTGAAGCTCAATCCCGGTCAGCCGGTGCAAGTGCGGCCGCGCTAGATGGGCGCGTTCGCCATCGATGTGCGTGGGCTGACCAAGCGGTTCGGCCACAAGTTGGCGGTGAACGCCGCCGACATCGCTGTGCCGGAGGGTGAAGTGTGGGGCTTTCTTGGTCCCAACGGCTCGGGCAAGACCACGACGATCCGCATGCTCTGCGGCCTGCTGCACGCCGACGCAGGCGAAGGCACCTGTCTCGGCTACGATTTTCGTACGCAGCCGGAGCAGATCAAGCGCGAGGTCGGCTACATGACCCAGCGCTTCAGCTTCTGGGAAGATCTGTCGATCCGCGAAAATCTGGAGTTCGTTGCACGCGTCTACGAACTGCCCGATGCGCGCGGCGCCGTGACTGCCATGATCGAACGGCTCGGCCTGACCACGCGCCAGCACCAGCTGGCCGGCGATCTCTCCGGCGGCTGGAAGCAGCGTCTGGCGCTCTCTGCCTGCATGCTGCATTCACCCAAGTTGCTGTTGCTCGACGAGCCGACAGCTGGCGTGGATCCCAAGGCGCGGCGCGACTTCTGGGACGAGATCCATCGGCTGAGCGGCGACGGCATCACCGTGCTCGTCAGCACCCACTATATGGACGAGGCCGAGCGCTGTGATCGCGTCGTCTTCATCAACCTGGGAAAGATCGTGGCGCGCGGCACGGTCGGTGAAGTCATTGCACGTTCCGGGCTGTTCACATTCATCGTCGAAGGCGACGGCGCGCGCGCTCTTGCTGTGAAGCTTCGGGGCGAGCCTGGCGTTGAGTTCGCAGCCTTTTTCGGCGCCGCTTTGCATGCCAGCGGCCGCGACCGCGCCGCGCTGGAGCGCGCACTCGCGCCGTTCCGCGGCGCACCCGGTCTTACCTTCCATGAGGCCGCGCCCAGCCTCGAGGACGTCTTTATCCAGCTTCAGGAACAGGGCAATGGAGACCAGCCTTGAACCGGCGATTTTCCGCCGCGCGTATCGCCGCCATTCTGGCGAAGGAACTCGTCCAGATGCGCCGCGACCGTCTGACCTTTGCGATGATCGTCGGCATTCCGATCCTGCAATTGCTGCTGTTCGGTTTTGCCATCAACAATGACCCCAAGCATCTGCCCGCGGCGGTGGCGATTTCCGATCCCGGCGTATTCTCCGATTCCATCGTCGCGGCGCTCGCGAACTCCGGTTACTACGAGATCAAGCTGGCGACGAATTCGCCCGCCGCAGCCCGGCGCATGCTCGCCGAGGGTCAGGTCTCCTTCGTCATCGATATCCCGGCGAACTTCAGCCGTGACATCGTTCGCGGCGCGCAGCCGAGCTTGCTGATCGAAGCCGATGCCACCGACCCGGCGTCCGCCTCAAACGCAGTCGGCGCGATCGGACGCATTGCCGCCGACGCCTTGCGCGACGATCTCAAGGGTCCGCTGGCGCGAAGGATACAAACCGCGCCGCCGTTCCTGACGATCGTCCATCCACTCTACAATCCCGAAGGTCTGACCCAGTTCAATATCGTGCCGGGCCTGCTCGGCGTCATTCTGACGATGACGATGGTGCTGATGACGTCCATGGCACTGACTCGCGAGCGCGAGCGCGGCACCTACGAGAATCTTCTGGCGATGCCGACCCATCCGGCCGAGATCATGATCGGCAAGATTTCGCCCAACATCCTGGTCGGCATGCTGCAGAGCGTGCTCGTTCTTCTTGCCGCCCGGCTGATCTTCGGCGTGCCCATGATCGGCTCGCTGAGCTTGCTGGGAGGCGTCCTGGTCGTCTTCATCGCGGCCAACCTGGCGGTCGGTTACACCTTCTCGACCATCGCGCAGAGCCAGCTTCAGGCCATGCAGATGATGGTATTCTTTCTTTTGCCCTCGATCCTTTTGTCGGGTTTCGCGTTTCCGTTTCGGGGCATGCCGGTCTGGGCCCAGTGGATCGGGGAAGCGCTGCCGGTAACCCATTTCCTCAGGGTTGTGCGCGGCATATTGCTCAAGGGCAACGGACCGGCGGAGATCTGGCCGGACGTCTGGCCGCTCATTCTCTTTCTGTTCGCCGCCATGGCCATCGCCCTGCTCAGGTTCCGTCGCACCCTCGATTGAGCCTTTCGTCCGGCCTTGCTAAAGCTTAACAGCCCGTTACAAGTTCGGGCCACACCAACACCCCCCGGCCAACGGGGCGTCTTCTCGGGATATCGAGTGGGGTCCGAACGCTTCGCATGACCGGCATGTCCCTGATATTGCAATGCATGCTCGCTGGCGTCCTGTGCGTCATCGCCGTGCTGTCCATCCAACTCGTCGTTCTGGGCTTCTTGCGGCTGTACCGCGAGGCACCCCGCGTCCGCACGCCGCTGCTGCCCGACGAAGCGTTGCCGCGCGTGCTGGTTCAGCTGCCCGTCTGCGACGAAGGCCCGCTGGCCGTTCGTGTCGCCGCGGCTGCGGCCCGCATGGACTGGCCGCGCGACAAGCTCGAGATCCAGGTGCTGGACGATGGCCGCAGCGGCGATCCCGAAGAGCTGGTGCGCGCCATCATGATGGTCGTACCGGAAGGCGTGAATCTGAAAGTGCTCCGCCGCGGCGAGCGTTCCGGTTTCAAGGCCGGCAATCTCGCCTTCGGACTCAAGCATTGCGACGCGCCGTACGTGGCGATCTTCGATGCCGACTTCGTGCCGCCGACCGATTTTCTGCGACGCACGGTTCCCGCGCTCGTCGCCGACTCCGGTCTGGCCTATGTGCAGGCGCGTTGGGGACATGCCAACCGCACCAAGAACTGGCTCACGCGCGCGCAAGGCATGTTGCTTGACGCGCATTTTTCCGTCGAGCAGGAAGCGCGCTTCCGTGCCGGTTTGCCGATGTCTTTCAACGGTACTGCCGGCGTGTGGAGCCGCGCTGCAATCGACAATGGCGGCGGCTGGACGGGCGATACGCTGACCGAAGACCTTGATCTGTCGATGCGCTGCGCCATGAAGGGCTGGCGCACGGCTTTGATGTCGGACGTGGAAGTGCCGGGCGAATTGCCGGAGACGGCCGCCGCCTGGCGTGCGCAGCAGGCGCGTTGGACCAAGGGCCATGCCCAGACCGCGCGCAAGCTCATGCCCTTGATCTGGGCGAGTGCGATGCCGCTGTGGAAAAAGACGGCGATGACGTTGCAGATGATCCAGTTCGCCTTCTACACGCTCGCCTTCGTCAGCGCCGTGATCAGCCTGACACTCATGTATATGGGCGTGGTCTACATTATGAGCGTGTCCCTGCTGGGGCTGTCGGTGTCCGCGCTCGGACTGATTGCCAGTACCGGATACCTCTATTTGGGCCAGGTGATGCTGGGGCGGGAGCGTCTGCCGTGCATCGCCCGCTCCATCGGCCTGGCGGTGGTCTTCCCCAGCGGACTGATCCTGGCCAATACGCGTGCGACATTTGAGGCCTTCTTCAGTTCGCACATGAATTTCCAGCGCACCCTTCGTTCGGGCGAGCGCTATGTCGGCGGCTGGCGCGGCGGGCCGGAGCTTGTGGCGGGCTTGTTACTGCCCATTTTTGCCTTTGCCGAACAGGCGTGGAGCGCGCCGTTCTTCTTCTTTGCCGTCACGGGCCTGGTCTCGATTGGGGCCATGGGCCTGTCCGGATCGGCCAATGCCCTGCCGCCGCGGGAAATCCGGCCCGGAAAATAACGGAAAAAGCAATTAATAAATTAGCTTTTCAAACGTGGTTCAATTGGCTAGTTGCGTTTTGAACCGATCCCCGTGGCAAGGCCCCCTAGCTGCTGCCCGGGCGTTTGAGGGACAATTCATGACGTTTGGAACTCTGGCCGATCTGGCCTGCGCTGTTACCGTGTGTTCGCTGCTAGCGGGCTGTGGCGTAATAAGCGAGAGCCGACCGGTGTCGAACGACTTGGCCTATGCCCGGCCAAGCCGGGCCACGACTCCGGCCGCACCGGCGGACGATCCGACGCTGTTCCCGGATGATGACTCCGACTCGGGTCCGGCCTTGGTCGGCGGCGCGCGCCTGCAATGCGTGCCCTACGCCCGGGCACATTCTTCTGTGGATATCCATGGCGACGCTTACACCTGGTGGCAGAAGGCCGCCGGCGTTTACGACCGCAGTACGGCCCCGGTCGATGGTGCGATTATGGTCCTGAAAAACTATGCCGGACGTCACCATGCCCATGTCGCGGTGGTCCGCCGCATGATCTCGCCACGCGAGATCCGCATCGATCACGCCAACTGGCTCAATGACGGTGCGATCTACGTCAACGATCCGGTGCTCGACGTCAGTCCCGACAATGACTGGAGCCAGGTGAAGGTCTGGAACATCCGCTCCGGCAGCTGGGGCACGAAGATCTATGTCGTTCAGGGTTTCATCGGCCCGGCTCCGGCGCAGGCCAGTCCGGAGATCGCCTCGAACCGCGACTTGATTAGCGATCCGATCGGCCGTTTGATTGCCGCTTCGACCGCGACACCGGCCTATCCCGCGGCCCCGCGATTTAACCGTTCTCGACCGACTAACTAAACAAAAACAGCGGGTTAGGTGTGATCCTGCGCCATTCCGCCTCGCCCCTCTTTGCCGCCGGGAGGCGTGCGCCTATGGTCCGCGCCCTCGCGGAAAGGGCGGATAGGCGTAACGCCGGCTTCGCTTCGCCGCTTAGTCGGATGAGCCTCAGCCGAACCCCGTGAGCAAGACCGACGCAACCGCGCCAAACCAGCTGGCGAACGATTTGCTCGCCCCGGCCGACGGGCCGCTCGCAGCTGACGCGGTGGTGGAACCGCGCTCGCTCAAGCGCGACGCCGTGCTCACCCTCGGCGCACTCGGCGTGGTGTTCGGCGATATCGGCACCAGCCCGCTCTACGCCATGCGCGAGACGGTGCTGGCCACCGGCGGCACTGTTCCAGGACACGCCGCGATTTTCGGTGCGCTGTCGCTCATTCTGTGGGCGCTCATCATCATCGTCACCCTGAAATACGTCACGCTCATCATGCGGGCGGACAATGACGGCGAAGGCGGAGTGCTGGCACTCGCCACCTTGGCGCATCGCTCCCCGCGTCTGGGTCGGCGCATCAAGACCATGATCGGCTTCGGTGCGATCATCGGCCTGGCCCTCTTCTACGGCGACGGCATGTTGACCCCGGCCATCTCGGTATTGAGCGCCGTGGAAGGACTGACGATCGGCAGCCGCACCTTCGAGCCGCTCGTCATTCCCCTCACGCTCGCCATCCTGGTGGCGTTATTTCTGTACCAAAGCCGCGGCACGGCGCGCATCGGCCGGCTGTTCGGCCCGGTGATGATTGTGTGGTTCGCGGTGCTCTCGATTCTGGGCATCAGCTGGATCATCCGTGCGCCGATCATCCTGACCGCGCTGAACCCCTGGTACGGCATCGCCTTGTTCGTGCACGAGCCCTGGACGGCCTTCGTGGCACTCGGCTCGGTCGTGCTGGCCGTCACCGGCTGCGAGGCGCTCTATGCCGACATGGGCCATTTCGGAAAGGCGCCGATCCGCGCCGCCTGGTTCTTCGTCGCGTTGCCAGCGCTGGTGTTGAACTATTTCGGGCAAGGCGCCTCGGTGTTGCTGAACCCGCATCGTGCGGCGACCGCGTTCTATTCGATGGGACCGAGCTGGGCGCACTATCCGATGGTGATCCTCGCAACTTTTGCCACAATCATAGCCTCGCAGGCCGTGATCTCCGGCGTGTTCTCGATGACGCGCCAGGCGGTGCAGCTCGGCCAGCTGCCGCGCATGGAAATTCGCCACACCTCGATGAGCGACTTCGGCCAGATCTACGTGCCGCGCATGAACGCCGGATTGCTGATCGGCGTGGTTCTGATCGTGCTGATTTTCCACAGCTCGGGCGCGCTGGCTGCGGCCTATGGCATCGCGGTCACCGGTGTGATGGTGATCGACACGTTCCATGTCTCGCTCGTGGCGGCGCGGCAATGGCATTGGGGCGTCAAGCTGGCGGTGGCTGTGTTCGGCGTGCTCGGACTCATCGACGTCACGATGCTGCTGGCGAACCTGCTCAAGATTCCGCAAGGCGGCTGGTTGCCGCTCGCCATCGCCGCCGGCGTGTTCCTGGTTATGGAGACGTGGCGGCTGGGCCGCCGCGTGCATCTGGAACGCATCCGCAACGACTCGCTGCCGATGAACCTGTTCCTGGAACGCGCCGACAAGACCCCGGTCCGCGTCGCAGGCACCTCCGTTTTCCTGTCCGCGCGCAACGACATCGTTCCCGGTGCGCTGCTGCACAATCTCAAGCACAACAAGGTGCTCCACGAGCGGGTGATCATCTGCAACGTCACAGTCGAAGACACGCCGATCGTGCCGGCCGCCAAGCGGCTTGAGGTGCAAAAGCTGGGCAAGGGCTTTTTCAACGTCCGCATCCACCACGGATTCTTCGAGACGCCCGACGTGCCCGCGGCGCTGGCCCAAGCCCGCCCGTTCGGCATCGTCATCGACGTCGACACGGCCACCTTCTTCATCGGCCGCGAAACCCTGGTGCCGGCCGAGCATTCCGAACTCGGCCGCTGGCGCACCTGGCTCTACATGCAACTGGCAGCCAATGCCCTTTCTCCCGCGCGGTTTTATCATCTGCCGCCCAATCGCGTCGTCGAGTTGGGAACACAGGTCTCGATTTAAATGACGTCGACAGCAATCCAGAGTTCATCGTTCCGTCGTGAAGCTGGTCTCACCCTAGGCGCGCTCGGCGTGGTGTTCGGCGATATCGGCACCAGCCCGCTCTACGCCGTGAAGCAGTCGGTGATCGCGGCCGGCGGAAATCTTCCCGCGGCCCCCGCCGTACTCGGCGCGCTGTCGCTGATCTTCTGGTCGTTGATGATCGTGGTGACGGTCAAGTATGTCTTCTTCATCATGCGCGCCGACAACAATGGCGAAGGCGGCGTGATGGCCCTGGCGGCGCTCGCGCACCGCTCGAGCGGCTTGGGCCGGCGCCTGAAGACGGCGATCGCGCTGGTTTCGCTCGCGGGCCTGGCTCTGTTCTACGGCGACGGCATGCTGACGCCGGCAATCTCGGTGCTCAGCGCGGTCGAAGGTCTTGGTGTCGAGAGCGAAAGCCTGAAGGAAGCGATCCTGCCCCTCACCTTGGTCATTTTGATCGGCCTGTTCGTGCTGCAGCGTTTCGGCACGGAGAGTATCGGCAAGCTGTTCGGCCCGGTGATGGTGGTGTGGTTCCTCGTCATGGCACTGCTGGGCGCCGTCGCGATCGCCCACAATCCGCTCATTCTGG